>CATPAM010000109.1 GCA_955651735.1 Candidatus Acidiferrales bacterium
CAAGAACTTCAATTCGTAATTGGGCGGCCGCCGGGCCGCCCTTTTTTATTCTTCACCGTGCCCGCAGGCCGTGTTTTGTGCCCAATCGGTACCAGAAAAGCACGCTAAACCGCGAAAACCTGTCCCTCAGTTCAGTAGTCACCTACCAACTTACCTCGCACAATTCCGCTATCCCAGGGGTGACCCGGTTCTTACCCGCTTTCCAAGCTATCTAGGAGAGAACGCATGAAAATTACCTTTCTGAAGTGGGGCGCAGTGCCGCTGGCGCTGCTCGTGAGCGCCGCGGGCGCTACAACCGTGTTAGCGCAAGATCCATCTTCATCGCCGAGCTCACCGGCTGCAGCAACGCCGGCGCAGCAACCCGAGAAGAAGGCGGATCCCAGCATCGCGCAGCGCAAAGAGAACCAGCAGGACCGCATCGCCAACGGCGTGAAGAGCGGCCAGCTGACTCCCGGCGAAACCGCCAACCTCGAAAAGAAGGAAGCGGCCATCAATAAAGAGACCCGCGCGGACCGCGCAGCCAACGGCGGAAAGCTGACCTCGGCGGAAAAAACGCAGGTCAATCAACAGCAAAACCAAATGTCGAAGCAAATTTACGCCGACAAGCACAACGCCAACACGGCGCACTACGGCAACAACAAGGTCGGCCAGCGCCGCGAGAACCAACAGGACCGTATCGCGCAAGGCGTCAAGAGTGGTCAGCTCACCGCCCGCGAAACGGCGAAGCTCGAAAAGCAGCAGCAAGGTATCAACCAGCAAGTAGCCAGCGACCGCAAGGCCCATGGCGGCACACTGACTGCTAGCGAAAAGAAGCAGGTCAACAAGGAACAGAACCAAGCGTCACGCAACATCTACAAGAAAAAGCACAACGCCGCGACGCAACCGAACGCCAAGAAGCCCTAATAAATTTTCTCCACCCTGAACCACCCCGAGGTGCCCTCGTAAGAAGGGCACCTTTTTTGCCATCACCGACCTTAAAGCATGGGCAATCGGCCTGGCTTCAACCCGGCCAGTCCTCGCCTAATCCTCCGACCACCCGAGTTCGGTCAGAGCCTGGCACAGCCGTGCCAGCGGCAAACCGACGATATTGAAATAGCAGCCTTCGATGCGCGAAACATAACGGCCCGCACGACCCTGAATCGCATAGGAGCCCGCTTTATCAAAAGGTTCGCCGCTTGCCAGATAGCGCGTAATCTCTTCGCCCGGAATTTGCGCGAACTGCACGTTCGTAGTTTCGACGAAACTCCGGCGCTCGGCGTCGGGCAGGCGGATCAGCGTCACCCCGGTCAGTACCGAGTGCGTCCGCCCGGAGAGCTTCAGAAGCATCTGCCGAGCGTCTTCGCTGGTGCGCGGCTTGCCAAGCACGTGCCCGTCGAGCACAACCTCGGTGTCCGCGGCGATGATAATGGCTGGCCCGACGGCGCGCGCCGATACCAGTTCCGCCTTGGCATCCGCGAGCCGCCCGACCAACTCCGCCGGCGATTCCCCCGGCACGGGAGTTTCATCCACCGCCGACGAGAGCACCACAAACGACAGCCCGGCATCATGCAGAATTTCAGCGCGGCGAACCGAAGCGGAGGCAAGAATCAGCTTCATAGCGAGTTATGCCGGCGAGCATACTACAGCGGGATGCCAAGACAATGTATGTGGCTCAGCTGACCACGGATTCGTGGTATTCGCCGAAGGCGCGGCGCAGTGCATCCGATATTTCCCCGACGGTGGCGTAAGCTTCCACGGCTCCGAGAATGGCAGGCATAAGGTTCTCACGGGTCGCGGCGCGGCGCTCGAGCTCAGCAATCGCGGCTCGCGTCTTGTGCGTATCGCGCTTGGCGCGCAACGCTTGCAGCCTCTGGATTTGCTCGCGCTCGATTTGCGGGTCAATTCGCAACGTGGGAATTCCCCGCGCTTGTTCTGCAATAAAATCATTCACGCCGACAACCACTTGCTCTTTCGTTTCCACCGCCCGCTGGTATTCGTAAGCGGCTTTCTGGATTTCCGCCTGCACGAAGCCGGATTCGATCGCTCGCAGCATTCCCCCCAGCGAATCGATCTTCTCGATGTAGGCCCGCGCGCCGGCCTCGATTTCGTTGGTTAGATGTTCGATGGCGTACGAGCCGGCAACAGGATCGGTGGTGTTAGCCACCCCTGTTTCGTGCGCAATGACTTGCTGCGTACGCAAGGCGATCAGCGCCGCGTTTTCCGTCGGCAGCGCCAGCGCCTCATCCATGGAATTGGTGTGCAGCGATTGGCAACCGCCGAGAACCGCCGCCAGCGCCTGGATGGCCACGCGCACTATGTTGTTCTCCGGCTGCTGCGCGGTCAGCGACGAACCCGCGGTCTGCGCGTGAAAGCGCAAGAGCAGCGACCGCGCATCCCGTGCCTGAAAGCGCTCGCGCATCAAGCGAGCCCACAAGCGCCGCGCTGCCCGGTACTTGGCAATCTCTTCCAGCAAATCGTTATGCGCGTTGAAGAAAAACGAGATCTGTGGCGCGAAATCGTCGATGTCCAGCCCGGCATCCAGTGCCGCTTGCACGTACGCAATGGCGTCCGCCAGCGTGAACGCCACTTCCTGCACCGCCGTCGACCCTGCTTCACGAATGTGGTAGCCGGAAATGGAAATCGTGTTCCACTTGGGCAGTGCGTCGCGGCACCACGCGAAAATATCGGTGACGATGCGCATCGCCGGCCGCACCGGGTAAATATATGTCCCGCGCGCAATGTATTCCTTCAAGATGTCGTTCTGCACCGTGCCGGAAAGCTTCGCGAGATTGGCGCCTTGCTTCTTCGCCACCGCCACATAAAGCGAGAGCAAAATCGCCGCCGTAGAGTTGATCGTCATCGAGGTCGAGATTTTCTCCAGCGGAATGCCCTCGAACAGCGCCTCCATATCCTCCAGTGAATCGATGGCCACTCCAACCTTGCCGACTTCGCCCAGCGCGAGCGGGTGATCGGAATCCATTCCGATTTGGGTGGGAAGGTCAAACGCGACCGAAACGCCGCTCTGCCCTTTGCTGAGCAAATACCGGTAACGCTGGTTGGATTCCGCCGCCGAGCCGAAGCCCGCGTATTGCCGCATGGTCCACAGCCGGCCGCGATACATGGAAGGATAAATCCCGCGCGTATAAGGGAATTCCCCAGGATAGCCGAGTGCGTCCTCGGAATCCCATCCGCGCAGACTGTCTGGTGTGTAGACACGCTCCAGCGGGAGCCCGGAAGGCGTGGTGAAGCGTTCTCGCCGCTCTTTGCGCTCTTTGCGTTCTTTTGCAGGTGATTTCGTCTCGGACATAGGTCAGCGCATTCTGCGTGCGCGAAGAAATTGCGTTACAGAAAAGAAACCAAACAGCCCGGCCACGCAAACTGCCAGCGCGATCAGCCAGTGCGCAACGTCGCGGGTCCACGCACGGAACGCGGAGTTCAGCCAACCCATGGCCAAGACTGCAAACACGGCGCCGGTCACTTCGTAAAAAAGCTGCCTTAAAACACGCCAAAATCGCCGAAATCCTGTTTCTTGAGGAGTTGCCTGCGCCGCGCCGCTCAATGTGCCCACCGCAACATCTTAACGCAGAATCACGAGCGCAATGTATTGCCGAGCCTCTCCTAAGAGCCACAAAGTTGCCGGCCAAGGGCTGTGAACACTTTGGAGACAACATCCCCAACCTTGCTTGTATCCAACACAAGGTGAGCCTAAAATGTTTACAGAGGTAGGGGAGACCGCCTTTGCAACTAGACGACCACCTGAAAAACCTGCTTCGTGAATTGGGACACGCCATCAACGACACGGTATCGGAGTCCGACCGCATCACCGGCGCCATCGCCGGGGTACGCGCGCACGGCTACGATATTGTCTTGAAGCTCGACGCCACCATTGGGCTGGCCAAGCGCGGCGCGGACGCGGCAGCAGAAACAGGCTCGAAATTGACCACGCAGGATCGTCGTTTTTTGGAATCCCTGCGCATTCAGGTGGATCATGAATCCTTCGAGCAAGACGTTGACAAAAGACCTGTGGCGCGGCTGACCATGACCCCGCAGGACGTGCGTTTTCTCAAGTCCCTAAGAATCGCGACGGACGATTTGGAATGAAATCCGTGAAACTCATGGCGGCCCCGGGGATTGCGGCTCTGGTGCTGGCCGCTGGACTTCCCTCGCCGGCCCGCGCGCAAGGCCCTGTTCCTATTGTGGCGCCCATCGTCGTCGACACCGCGGTGCCGATCATCGTCAGCGCGATCAAGCCCACGCCCAAGCCCAGCGGTTTGGTCAAATTTGATGGGTTCGTGATGCATGCCAACATCGCGCAAATTACCGTGCGCGCCACGGGCAACGACCTTGCCGTTCGCACCTTCCCGCTATCGCAAGCCGCGGCCGCAAAAATGCAGCAGATTGTCGACAAAGGCGGCTACCAGTTTGGTGACAAAGTGACCGTGCTGTACGACCCTACTTCGCAAACGGCCGTTAAGATAAAAGGGAAACCTTCCAAGGCCCTCTGATTTCTTTCGAGCTCTCCCGTGCTACGCCTTCCTGCCGTCGCTGGGCGCTTCTATCCCGCCAATCCTGAAGAGTTGACCGCGCTGGTGCGCAAATATGCGATGCCGCAGCCGGACACCCCGCCGCAGCGCGTGAAGGCTTGTTTGGTGCCGCACGCCGGCTTGGTGTTTTCGGGCCACGTCGCCGGTGCCGTCCTTTCCCGCATCGCTCTGCCGCAAAGAATTGTGATTCTCGGCGTACGCCATTTCCCGCGTGGCGAATCCCTGGCCATTAACACCAGCGGAGCCTGGCGAACCCCGCTCGGCGATGTCCCGATTGATGAGACCTTGGCGGCTGCACTCATGAAGGAGTGTTCCATGCTGCGCGAAGACCGCGTGGCGCACGGCGCAGAGCATTCTCTTGAAGTGCAACTGCCATTTTTGCAGGTACTGTCTCCTGGGTTTTCCTTTGTGCCCATTGCGCTCGGCACGGCCCGTTTCGACGATCTCGTCGCCGTCGGCGAAGCGCTGGCCCGCGTTCTAGCCGCGCATCCCGAAGTATTTTTGCTGACAACTTCCGATTTGAATCACTACGAAAATGACGCAACTACGCGCGTAAAGGACAAGAAGGCCATCGACCAAATTCTCGCGCTGAATCCGCGCGGACTCTACGACGTTTGCAGAAACGAAGATATTTCGATGTGCGGCCTCGGTCCGGCGGTGGCCATGCTCACTGCGCTTCGCGCGCTCGCCGCAAACCGCGCCGAGCTGGTGCGTTACGCAACCTCCGCGGACGTATCCGGTGACACCAGCAGCGTTGTCGGTTACGCCGGCTTCATTTTCTCGTGAGCAACGTCTCCGCTGCGCCGGTGTAGTTAGTGAGGACGCCCCGAAGAGGCCGAGGACGTGGCATGTGACGCGCTCGCCGCAGGCGCGGAGGCTGAGCCGCGCGACGCGCCGCCCTGACTCCAGCCACCGCCGCCCGAAGGCGACGATCCGCGCATTCCAGTCCACGCCCGCGCCGGTGGCGGTGGCGGCGCCATCGCTCGCGCCGGAGGAGTGGCAGCGCGCACATTCGCGGCGGGCACTCGCATATTTGCAGCGGCGCTAGCTTCAACGCGGCGTTGCCCAGCGCGCTCACCCGTCAAAGCCTCTCTGGTCGCATCGGTTTTCTCAGCGCTTTTCGCCGCTGCAGTCTGCGCCACGGAAGCCCCATTGACGAAGCGATGTTCGCGCGCATCGTACGCAATCGAAGAGTTGCGGTCCAGCGTGACCCCGCGAGCGTTGCTGCCCCCGCCGACAATCGTCCGCGAAACGCGTGCCGGTGCCGCAGACGCCGCCACCGCGGTATTCGTCAGCGACTCGCGCGGCGGTGCTTTCATCACTTTCCAGCTCTCCCCCGCTGCGCTCGCGCTGGCCATTGCCTGCTGCGAAACCGCGCCGCTAGCCACCGGGAAAACTCCCTTGGCCAGGTTGATCGGCTCTTTGCCGCGCACATCCAGCGGATGGACCGGCACGAGCCCAAGCAAACCCGTTTTCGAACGCACGAAAACTCCCGTCACCGGCCGGAATGGCGCAATTCCGCTAAATCCAAATCCGAACCCCGGCGACCACAGCCATCCAAAAAACGGGTCGAACACCCAGCCCCCATAGTGATACGGCAGCCAGCCCCACGGCTGTGCACCTATAAACGTCGAGCCATACACCGGATCCATAAACCAGCCGCCGCCCGCAAATGGTGACCAGCCCAGTCCCACTCCGTACGGCCGCCAGCAATTCCCGTACCCGCTTACCGGATACCACGAGCCGTACGTATAAAGGTCTGCTATTCCCGACGTGTAGTAAGGCGAGCTGACGTATTGCTGCGCCGCGTTGGTCGCGGTTGCCACGGTGTCCTCACGCCCGGCAACCCAGCGATCGAAATCATCATTTTCCGGAAGCCGCGCAACCTCCGTAGAATTGTTGTCGCCGGCGCGCATCGAGAGCGACTGCCCCTTGACCAACGCCGTACTCTTGTTCTTCCGCAAAACGCTGACGCGGCCCTTGCTCACGTCCACGACACTGCCGTCATCGAAATTGTCCAAGCGGAAACCCGCGCGCCCATCGGCCTCCACGGTGAAGTCGCCGCCCGTAACGCTGAAATAATCGCCACTCCCGGGATTTACGTAGAAGGACGCCGTGCCCTGGCGCAGCACCAGCCGCGTGGTTTTCGCGCCGTCTTCCAGCGAAAGATCATAAAACTCCAGCACCGTATTTTCCGCCAGAAAGGCCATCGCGCCATTTTCAAACTCAACTTCCGCGCGTCCATGGTCGGTAGCCAGAACGTAGCCCTGCCGGATCGGCAGATTCAGCGTAGCGCCTTCCCAGTTGGCTTTGTCGCTGGTCAGCGGATCGCCATGCACGTCGCGCGTGAAGCGCACGTCGCCCTGCACCAGGCTCAGGCGAATGATGCGTGCGTGGCTCGAATCAGCTCGCAGCCAGCCGGCAAACAGCAATACCAAAGCGGCCAAAAAGAGAGAACGAAGCAGAATACGGGATTTCATGGTCACCCCCTGAGGGGACGAGGCTTACACCAATAAGACGGCAAAGGCACCTTGCGGGTTGCAAGCTTTCTAGCCGCCCAGTTCATAGTCTCTTGGCGTTGCATGCGCGTCAAGCTCCCGACGCACGCGGGCAGGCCAAGGGGAGCAACATCTGCGCCGCATGATTTGCATCGGAGAAATCACCTCTTTCCTGTTCTTGACACCATAGGGGCGAATCGCTACGTTCGATGGGGGGAAGTGTTCGACAGACACCTGCGTGGTGGTCCTCGATCGATCGTCCAGCACTGGGCGTTGGTGAACTAACGGGAAACACCCACGATTCGTGGGAGTGACTTCTTTTTCAATGGGGGATGGGGGATAACGATGCGAGGAGTGTATAGAATTTTTGGGG
>CATPAM010000110.1 GCA_955651735.1 Candidatus Acidiferrales bacterium
ACCCCCAGCGCCGCGATCCGCCCCGCCGCATCGTGCCCCATCACAATCGGTGGAATCCGCCGCCCCGACGACCCGTCGTCCCCATGCACATCGCTGCCGCAAATCCCGCAAGCCCCCACGCGAATCAGCACCTCGCCAGCCCCCGCCGCCGGCTTTGGCACCTCCGCAATCTCCAGTTGCCTATATTTTGACAACAACAAAGCCTTCATCGCCGTTTCATTCCCAACCCATACAATTCGCAAACGGTCCCTACTCTAGCGCACATTCTTCCCTCAACAAACGTTCTTCATCCCTAGCGGTGATGTACACTTTCGCGTGGTAACGCCAGCATCTTGCTGGCGCGTTTGAGACGCTAGCTCAACCCGTCAGGTTGAAGCCGTTCCGTTCGCTTTTTCGTATAATGACCACGCACATCGGACTCGTCGGCTCCGGCAACATCACGCAAACCCACGCCCGCGCCGCTCGTGCCATCCCCGGCGTGCAACTCTCCGCCATCTTCGGCACAAATCCGCAAAGCGTCACCCGCCTCGCCACCGAACACCAAGCCAAGCCCTACACCGACCTCTCCGCCTTTCTCGCGCACAAGCCGCTCGACCTCGTCATCCTCGGCACTCCCTCCGGCCTTCACGCCGAACAAGGCATCGTCGCCGCCCAACATGGCCTCCACGTCCTCACCGAAAAACCCATCGACGTCTCTACAAAGAAAGCCGACGCCCTCATCGCCGCCGCCGACAAAGCCAACGTAAAGCTCGCCGTAATCTTTCAGGATCGCCTCAAGCCCAACATTCAGCGCCTCAAGCACTGGCTCGACCGCGGCTTCCTGGGCAAGCCTCTCCTCGTCGACGCGCGCGTCAAGTGGTATCGCTCTCCCGACTACTACTCCAGCTCCAGGTGGCGCGGCACCTTCGCGCTCGACGGCGGCGGCGCGCTCATCAACCAAGCCATCCACACCGTCGACCTCCTCCTCTGGCTCCTCGGCGATGTGCTCCGCGTGCAAGCCCGCACCGCCACCGTGCTGCACAAAATCGAAGCCGAAGACACCGCCGCCGCCACCCTCGAATTCGCCAGTGGCGCCGTCGGCACGCTACTCGCCACCACCGCCGCCTATCCCGGCTACCCGCGCCGCCTCGAAATCACCGGCACCGAAGGCACGGTAATCCTAGAGCACGATCGCATCGTCGCCGCCGACCTGCGCAATCCTCCTCCAGACTTCACCGGCATCACTAACGGTGACACAAACCAAAGCGCATCCTCCGCTGCTGTAACTGACATCAGTGGCCATAAAGCCATCCTCGAAGATTTCCTCCACGCCATCGCCAACAACACGCAGCCAATCTGCAACGGCCGCGAAGGCCGCCGCAGCCTGGCCCTAGTCGAATCCATCTACCACTGCGCACAACATGAGCCTCGATAAACTGTTAAACAGAAGCCACCGTCCCGGGAACGCCAATCTCCCGATTGGCCGCACCTCGAATGTTCTCTGTCCCATTCCGTGTGCCGTCCCATCGCCTACCGATGGATAACCCTTGACACCCGCGCCGCGCTATGCTTCCATCGATAAACGATGGGAAACGACCTCCTCCCCGGTACTCTCGACATGCTCGTCCTCAGCTCGCTCGCTCGCGGCGCGCGTCATGGATACGGCATCGCGCAACATCTCAAGAAAATTTCCGCGGAGGTCCTCGACGTCGGCGAGAGCTCGCTCTACCCCGCCCTGCAGCGCCTCCTCCTCAGCGGCTGGGTCACCGCCGAATGGGGCGCATCCGAAAATAATCGCCGCGCCCGTTATTACAAGCTGACCGCTGTCGGCCGCAAACAACTCGCCGCAGAAAATCGCGAGTTTGCCCGGATGATTGTCGCCATCCAAAAGGTGATGTCATGCGTCTGATCCGCCGCATCCTTTATTTCTTTCGCCAGCGCCGCCAAGCTGCCGAACTCGCCGAGGAAATGGACTTCCACCGCCAGATGCTCGAGCACGAATCCGGCGACCGCCACGTCGCCAACCGCCGCATGGGCTCGTCCACGCTCGCCCGCGAGGACGCCCGCGGTGTTTGGCTTCCGCAGCGCCTCGACAGCCTATGGCAAGACCTTCGCGTCGGCTTCCGCATGCTTCGCCGCAGTCCCGGCTTTTCCATCCTGGCCATCCTTTGCCTCACTCTGGGAATCGGTGCCAATGCCGCCGTCTTCAGTTGGATCGAAGGAATCCTCTTCCGCCCGTACCCGCTGGTCGCTCATCAGGAAAGACTCGCCGCTCTCGCTGGAACCGCGCGCGGCGAAGCTGGCTCTACCGCTATCTCCTGGCCCGACTTGCTCGACTTGCAAAAAGGCTGCACCCTCGTCGACTCCTTCATCGTGACCAAAATCATGGGCACCACGCTCAGCCTCGGCGATCGCGCCGAGCGCACCATCGGAAGCATCGTATCCGCCAATTATTTTGACGCCATCGGCGTCCATCCAATTCTCGGGCGCGGTTTCGAGCCGGGTGAAGACGTGGGCAGCAACGCCCATCCCGTGACCGTGATCAGTTACCAGCTATGGCAGAGCCGCTTCAAAGGCGATCCCACCATCATCGGCAAGACGCAGCGCCTCAACGGCATCGAGCACACCATCGTTGGTGTAGCTCCGGAGGGATTTCTGGGGACCTTCGTAGGCTGGGGCATGCAGTTCTGGGTTCCCGCCTCGATGGAAGAAACCTTTGAAGGCGGCGGATACAAACTCGAAGATCGCGGCGCCCGTTGGATCGAAGGATTCGTGCGTCTCAAACCCGGTGTCACGCCGCAGCAGGCGCAGGCTGAAATCTCCGCTGCGGCGAAACGGTTGGAAGC
>CATPAM010000111.1 GCA_955651735.1 Candidatus Acidiferrales bacterium
CGCTGGCGTGCTCGCAACTGCGCATGAGTCCGGCGGAAGCTATCGCCGCGGCAACTATCAACGCGGCGTATTCTCTGAAGCGGGAGAAGCAAATCGGCTCTCTTGAAGCCGGCAAACAAGCGGACATCGCGATCTTTGACGTCGAGGATTATCGCGAGATTCCCTACTACTTCGGCGTGAACAAGTGCTGGATGACGCTCAAGAAGGGCCCGCCTGTTTTTCAAAAAGCACACACGTGAGTGGCTGGCCTGTCAAAAATCCCCTATGATGAATGTGCTGAAGGCTGAGGACCCAGCTTGATGAAACGATTGATTGAGTGCGTGCCGAATTTCTCCGAAGGACGCGATGCCACGAAAGTGGACGCCATCGTCGCATCGATGAGCAAGGTGCCAGGAGTGTACGTGCTCGACCGCGAGATGGACGCCGATCACAATCGCAGCGTCGTTACCCTTGCGGGCGATCCCGATGCGGTCGCTGAAGCAGCGCTCCTTGGCGTTGGAAAGGCCATGGAGCTGATCGATCTGACAAAGCACACTGGCGCGCACCCTCGCATTGGCGCGACCGACGTACTGCCGTTCATCCCGATCGAAGGGATCGCACTGGAGGATTGCGTGGCGCTGGCGCGGCGCGTGGGCGAGGAAATCTGGAAGCGCTATCGCATCCCCGTCTATTTTTACGAAGCCGCCGCCAACCGCCCGGAGCGCACCAATCTGGAAAATATTCGCCGCGGGCAGTTTGAAGGCCTGCGTGACGAGATGAAGCGCGACCACAATCGCCTGCCGGACGTTGGGGAACCGAAATTGCACCCGACCGCAGGTGCAACCGTGGTTGGGGCACGCAAATTCCTGATCGCTTACAACGTGAACCTCAACACTCCCGACATCGGGATCGCCAATAAAATCGCCAAAGCCATACGCTTTTCCTCCGGCGGGCTGCGCTACGTCAAATCCATGGGCGTGGAGCTGAAAGCGCGCAACCTCGCGCAAGTCTCCATCAACCTCACCGATTTTGAGCAGACGCCCATGCACCGCGTCTACGAAATGGTGAAGCGGGAAGCGGCGCGCTACGGCGCGATTCCCGTGGGCAGCGAGATCGTTGGGCTGATCCCCAAAAAAGCCATCGAGATGGCCGCGGATTATTTTCTACAGGTAGAGAATTTCTCCCCCGCGCAGGTTTTCGAAAACAAGTTGCAAGCCGTGCTTACGGGGCAACCGCTGGACCCTGCTGCAAAAGAGGGCAAGCTGGCCAGCCTGGCCGAGCCGTTTCTGGAAGCGGTCGCCGCGCCAACCGCGACGCCAGGCGGCGGCAGCGTTTCCGCCCTGGCCGGAGCGCTCGCCGCGTCACTCGGACAGATGGTCGCCGGGCTTTCCCGCAAGAAAAAATCGCAAGCGGCTTTTGTGAACGAGCTCTCCGAAGCTCTCGATCAATTGCGGCGCAACGCCGCAGAGCTGGCGGAAGCGATCGATCGCGACGCAGCCGCTTACGACGCAGTCATGGCCGCTTACAAATTGCCGCAAGAGAGCGCCGAGGAGAAGCGCCTGCGTGCCGAAGCCGTACAGCGGGCCACCCGCGGCGCCGCCGAGGTTCCACTGCAAGTGGCCGAGCGCAGCGTTGCGCTTTTCGCACGCCTGGGACACCTTGCATCTATCGCCGCGGCATCCATGAAGTCAGACTTGGAAGTGGCGCGGTTTATGGCCGCTGCCGGTGCGCGAGGAGCTTTAGCGAACGTGGAGATCAATCTCGACAGTATCACCGACGCGAATTACGTGACGTCCATGCGAGCAAAAGGCGCGGCACTGCGCGAGCGGCTGGGCGAGACTTCCCGCTCCATCAGCGCCTAATTCCCGCGCAGTTCCCACGAGTTGCGAGGAGACAGACATGACATCGTTCATTCGAGCGGCGACACCTTCAGCGGCTACGGCCATTGTCAGGCTGGCCGCCGTGCTCGCATTTGCAGCTTCGACTTTGCTGGCGCCGCAGCCTGCGCGCGCCGGCCGGCACGGCAACGACGTTATTGCGTTGTTCCCGAAGGAAGTCGGTGAGTTTGCCTACGCGGACTTGAAAAAAGCGCGCACCATGAAGTGGTTCCCGCAACTGCAGGAGCAAATGCTCCCTGACCGTTTTCGCCAATTCGAAAAATTCCTCGCTTCGGCAGGCGTGGATCCCAACACGCAAGTCGAGGAGCTGGCCTGGGGACTAGTCGCCGAGAACGTGACGAGCAAGGGCGAAGGCGCCGGTTCCTCCGCGATTCCGACCGGCGAGCAAATTGTGGGCATCGCGCTGGGAAGCTACAATCCGGACTCCACTGAAGCCTATTTCAAGCGCCAGAAGCTGCCCACGTTCAAAGCACGCAACTACACCCTCTATGCCTTCGGGACCGGCGCCGGCCCCAGCGACTTGTTCTTCCTGTTTATCGACTCGAGCACCGCGGCGTTTGGGCATCGCTCGGTTTTGGAGAAAATGGTCGAAGTGCGTTTTGGCGCGGAAGAAGGCCTGCTGCGCAACGACCAGTTCTTCCCGCTCATCAATGAAGCCAACGGCAACGGCATCGTATGGGCCGTGTTGAATCCGGCGTACACGCGGCTGGCCATGCAGCAGCTCGCGCCGGAAGTGGAGCAGTTTCCGGACGCCGCGAAGCTCGTTTCGCACATGCAAAACATGCTCATCAACGTGAACGCCAGCAGCGGCATCGACGGAAAGTTCCAGGCTATCTGCGGTTCAACCGAGGATGCCAACACAATGGCGCAGTTGCTTCAGGCCGGTCTTCTGTACAAGCGCTACCAGGCGGGCAAAGACAATCCGGACCTTGCGGACATGCTCGACAAGGCGCGTGTCGTGCCGTCGGGCGATCGCGTCATCATCAACCTGGCGCTCACCGACGATCAGATGGCTTCGCTAATCAAGCACAACACCTTCGCATTAAAGATGTAAAGCAAGGCACTCTCTGGGGTTTCAAGAGGCGTTAACGGTGGCGCGTAGCAGGCGTGATGTATTTCGTCAGCCGTGTGACCGCGATGCCGCCGCGCGTCTCGTATTGCACACGGTCGACTCCTCCCAGCACCGGCGAGCCGCCTCGGCTTTCTGGCGCCAGACCTGCCAGCGTGTCGAGCCCAACGGCCGGCGTAGGATCGCCCTCGTGGGACAATGCGACCTCAATGCGATCCACCATGCGCGTTAGCGTTACGTCCAAACGCGGATGCTCGAGCGTCAAATGTTCGAAGGCTTCGTTACAGGCGGCTACGATGGCCGTTTGCCAGTCCGCAATCGCGGGCGCTTCCAGCCCCGCCGCGTCCGCGAAATAGCGCGCCGCTCCTCCAGCGGCTGCCGCCAACCGCGGGTCGGCTTCAATTTGCATCTGGATGCTTTTCGCTTCAATGGCCACGGGCGTTCGCCAAGGGAACGTCGCAGGCTTCCCGGCAATCCGGACAGTAGTAGAGGCCGTCTGCGCCCAAGCGCACGTTGTGCTGACCCTTGCAGATGGCGCAGTACTTCTCGCAGGTACAGCGCTCCTCCGGCATGTCGCACATCGAGCAGAGCACGGGAGCGGGCATGAGAGCCTCTAAGGAAAACTGTACCTGACCATGGCGAGGCGCGGCAAGGAGCTCATTCTACGGATGCGGCGAATTGCCCACTCGCCGAGTCCCCATCTCCGCCGATTCTTTCAACACTTCGCAAGATTCGATCGGCTTAGGTTACTCATAAGATTGGTCCCCTAACTCCCTTGTGCCCTTCCGTTCGTTGGTTTACCTATACTGACTTCAGTCGATCCTGAACAGGAGCGGTCCGGCTAGTTCGTGCGGGCTGAATGTCTATGCCTTGGCAACTTTGGAAGAAGGCAACTCCCTGTCGGAAACTCCTTCTCGCCACGTGCAGCTTATTCCTTGCGGCGAGCTTTCTGATTGGCGCGCACGCTTTGGATTTGACCGTGCCATACCTGCCTCTCGCGATCGCCGGGGGATTTGTCTTTTATCTGCGTGTTTCGCCGAAGGGGCTGGAAACGCTGATTTGGTTGCTGCTCTCTGTTCTGTTCGGGTTAGCCATAACCCTTCCGCGAAACATGGATTGGATTCTTTGGGGATCGGCCATTCTTGCCTTACCCGGATTGGCAGGCATATTACTGCTCGCGTTGAGGTGCACCTGGTCGGAGCGACCGGCGCGGGGAAGCGCGTGGGCGTTGCTCGCGCCGGCGGTGTCAATGGTTCTCTTTGTCTTCTCCGCTCAGCGCGTCCTTGGCCTGGCCAATCTCCTGTATTCCAAGACCTTTGATCTTTACCTCTTCCTGGCGGACGGCTCATTTGGGTTTCAGCCAAGCTTTCTGCTTAGCCGAGCAATGGTCCGATCTGCGCTATTAGGAATTACAGTAAAGCTAACCTATGTCTCGCTGCCCTTTGTAATGGCCCTGGTCTACGCAATGCGTATCCCGAAGAAAACAGAGCGTCCTTCCTGGGATATGATCACGATTTTTCTGCTTGCCGGACTTGCTGGTTCCTTGCTTTACAACATTTTGCCAGCCACAGGCCCGCTCTACGCATTCCATGGCTATTTCCCCTGGCAGTCACTTCCGTATGAAAGCCTTAAGCGGCTCCGGCTGGAACCTATTTCCCTTCCCCGAGACATACCGCGAAACGCTATCCCGTCTCTTCACGTCGCTTGGGCGATTCTGCTCTGGTGGAATTCACGAAGACTTTCCGTGCCCATTCGAGTCTTCACCGGCGCCTACCTACTGCTCACGATCCTTTCGACACTAGCGACCGGGGAACACTATCTGGTGGATATCATCGCCGCAATTCCGTTCGCTCTCTGTGTTCAGGCAATTGTTTCACCGGAAAATCCAGGCGTAAAACTTGCTAACCGCGCTCGGATATCGTCCTTAGGTCTGGCCTTCACTTTGGTCTGGATGCTGCTTCTCCGGTTCGATGCCAAATGGCTATTAATTAGCCCGATTGTTCCCTGGGCACTTGCCACGTTCACCGTTGGGTGCGTGGCTCTTCTAAATAGAAAACTCGGAAAAGGGGATGGTGCGTTAGAGGCCTCCCGAGGAGTTGTGTCGATTGGGAATGCATCAGAGATAGCTTGTAATCCGCAAACGTTCTAACTCGATTCTTGGATCCGTAGACTCCTGTTATTAGACTGGCTGTTCGTGCGATAGCTGTATGCATAGCGCAACGGTTCTGCGCGACCTTCATCGAGACCTCTGTGCTCGCAACTGCCGACAACGCCGCTAGCAATTTTCCGTCGCTAAAGGCCAAACTTCGGCTCTGCTCGGGCCTTCTTTGACGCCTTTGGAGGTGCATGCTAGTATCGACTTCTGCCCTGAGCCATCGGAATGGAAGCAGCCAACTCGCCCACCAATAGCGAAGCTCGTAAGACGCCATTGAACGCGCTGCACCGCCGTTTGGGCGCGAAAATGGTCAATTTTGGCGGTTGGGACATGCCCGTCGAGTATCCGTCGACTGGCGGCCTGGTCGCGGAGCACAAAGCCGTGCGCGGAAGCGTCGGCGTTTTCGATGTCAGTCACATGGGCGACATTCGCATCCGCTCGGGGCGCACGCCCGGGGGCGCGCTCGCGGCGGTGCAGCACATCAGCATGAACGATGCGTCGCAGCTCGCCGTCGGGCAAGCGCACTATTCGGCGATGCTGTATCCGCAGGGTACCTTTGTGGACGACGTAATCGTGCATCGCCTCGGCCAGGATGATTTTCTGCTGGTCATCAACGCTGGCACACGCCAGAAAGATATCGATTGGGTGCGGCAGAATACGAAAGATTTCGATTGTGTCGTGGAAGACTTGAGCGACACGTATACGCAGCTTGCGATTCAAGGGCCGCGCGCGGTTGACGTGCTGCAAAAATTGACCGATGCAAATCTCAGCTTGATCAAAAATTATTGGTTTACGCATGGCACGGTGTGCGGCTTGAAGAATATTTTGATCGCGCGTACCGGCTATACCGGAGAAGATGGTTTCGAGATCTATGTACCTGCCGACCAGGCCACCAGCGAGCAAGTGTGGGCCAAGGTCATGGAAGCCGGTCGCGAATTCGGTATTCTTCCTTGCGGTTTGGGGGCGCGCAACACGCTGCGCCTGGAAGCCAAGATGGCACTCTATGAACACGAGATCAGCGACAAGATCAACGTTTGGGAAGCGGGGCTGGACCGCTACTGCAAGATGGAAAAAGGCGATTTCATCGGCCGCGCCGCGCTGGAGCGGGCCAAGTCCGCGGGCCTGACGCGCACGCTGGTCGGTTTGGAAATGGTCGAGCGCGGGATCGCGCGCGACGGCTACTGCTGCTGCAATGAAGCCGGCGAAGCAATCGGCGTGGTGACCAGCGGCTCGCCGTCTCCGACGCTCGGCAAGAATATCGCGCTCGCCTATGTCCCGCCCGCAATGTCGGCAATCGGGAAGCCTGTGTATGTGGAAATTCGCAGCCAAAAAGCCAAGGCGCTGGTGGTTCCGACCCCGTTTTACAAGCGAGCACGAAAGGCGGCGCCGCAATCAATGGTATCGTCTACGGCCAAAACGGTCTGAGGCAAAAATAGTTCGGCAGCCCGGGAAGCCGGGAGTCCCAGAGGAGCAAACACATGGCGTATCCGGCAAACTATCGCTACACCAACCAGCACGAATGGGTCGATGCCAAGGGCGACGTGGCAACCATCGGCATCACCGATTATGCGCAGCATGAACTCGGCGACGTCGTTTTCGTGGAGCTGCCGAAGCCGGGAACGAAGGTTACGGCCGGGAAAACGTTGGGCACGGTCGAGTCCGTCAAAGCGGTGAGCGACATTTACGCTCCGGTCTCCGGTGAAGTGGTCGAGGCCAACGCCGATCTGCAGAATGCGCCGGAGAAGATCAATTCCGATCCGCACGGCGCCGCGTGGATGGTGAAGGTGCGGCTCGCGAATCCCGCGGAACTCAAATCGCTGATGGATGCCGCCGCGTACGAAGCATTCATCTCCGATAAGGCCAAGGATGCTTCGGCCTGATGCGCTATCTCCCCAAAAGCCCTGCCGAGCGCCAGGAAATGCTTTCCGCGATCGGCGCTGAGTCGATCGATGAGCTCTTTTCGAGCATTCCGGAGCGTTATCGGCTGCGCCAGGCATTAAAGCTGCCGGGGCCCTTCTCCGAAGCGGAAATCATTCAATACTTCACCGAGCGCGCCGGAGAGAATTCGCGCGGTTACGCCAGTTTTCGCGGCGCCGGCGTTTACAATCACTTGCGCTCGGTGGTGACCGACGCCATCATCCAGCGCGGCGAATTTCTCACCTCGTACACACCGTATCAGGCGGAGATCTCTCAGGGCACACTGCAGGCTATCTTCGAATTTCAGACGTTAATGTGCCAGCTCACCGGCCAGGAAGTGGCTAACGCTTCCATGTGGGACGGCTCAACGGCGACCACCGAAGCGGCGCTCATGGCCGAGCGCATCACCGGAAGGCGACGCGTGCTCGTGGCCCGTTCCCTGCATCCTGAGTATCGCGATGTACTTCGCACCTATGCAAAAAACTCCGGCTTGCAGGTTGAGGAAATTCCCTAC
>CATPAM010000112.1 GCA_955651735.1 Candidatus Acidiferrales bacterium
GCTGAATCCCGCAGAGGTAACCGCGCTGCTGGGTGAGCCGGCGGCGGCGGAGGCGCCCGCACCAGCGGCGGTTGCATCCCCAGCGGCTACGGCTAAACCGGTAGCGGCTGCGGCTCGTGCGCCGCTTGGTCCTCCATCGGCGGCGGCTTCGGTGTCGCAGTCCGGAGAGTCAACGACCTACGTTGGCACGCCGGCGGTAGGAACTTCGCGGGCCGCTGCCTCTGCCGGTGTGGCGTCGGTCGGACCGGAGGATAACGAACTCAACCAGGGTCGCCGGCGTTTTGCCTGGGCGGCGTTTGCTGCGTTCATGACCGCGTGGTTCATCGCCTTCTTCCGCTTCTTCCTGCCCCGCACCTTGTTCGAGCCCGCCACCTCGTTCAAGATTGGTTATCCCGCCGATTACGGCTTGGGTGTGGATACCAAGTGGCAGCAGAAATACCGCATCTGGGTGGACCGCACGCCCGATCGCGTGTTTGTGATCTTCGCGCGTTGCACGCATCTGGGCTGCACGCCCGACTGGAAATCCAGCGAAAACAAATTCAAGTGTCCCTGCCACGGCAGCGGCTACGACAGCGAAGGCGTCAACTTCGAAGGGCCCGCGCCGCGTCCGATGGATCGCGCCCACGTGGAATTGGCGCCCGACGGCCAAATCGTTGTCGACACTTCGCGGCTTTTTCAGTGGCCCAAGGGACAGCCCAGTCACTTCAGCGACCCGGGCTCGTTCTTACAGGTGTAAACCATGGCCGACGAGAAGAACGCAAACGGCAAGAACGGCAAATCGGTCGGCCTCGTGGACCGCATCAAGGAAGATCTCAATTCCCTAAGGACCGATCTCCCCGCGAAAGCCAAAGAACAAGTCGAAGGCCTCAAGAATCCCACCAAAACTCAGCTCTACACTTCCATCTTCCGCCACAAGCACGACGACACGCCGCGCAATCGCGCACTCGGCGTCCTCTCCAACGTTTTTTTGCACCTGCACCCCGCCAAAATCAACCGCGACGCCGTGCGCTACAGCTACACTTGGGGGATGGGCGGCATCACCTTTTATTTGTTCCTGGTGCTCACCTTCACCGGCGTGCTGTTGATGTTTTATTACCACCCCAGCAAAGTCCAGGCCTTCCGCGACGTGCTTTACCTGGAGCACGACGTTCCCTTCGGCAAACTGCTCCGCAACATGCACCGCTGGGCCGCGCACCTGATGGTCATCGCCGTCGAGTTGCACATGTTTCGCGTGTTTCTTACCGGCTCGTACAAGAAGCCGCGCGAGTTCAATTGGAACGTGGGCGTAATCCTTCTGGTGCTGACGCTGTTGCTTTCTTTTACGGGTTACCTGCTCCCCGACGATCAACTCGGCTTCTGGGCCGTGACCGTAGGAACCAACATGGCGCGCGCCACTCCTCTTCTCGGACACGAAGGCCCCTTCGGCGCGCAAATGGGCATGACTCCTTACAATGACGTGCGCTTTGGCCTGCTCGGCGGCTCGATCGTGGACGCCAATGCTCTTCTCCGCTCCTATATCTGGCATTGCATTGGCATCCCCATCATCGCCTTGATTTTTATGGTCGTGCACTTCTGGCGCGTGCGTAAGGACGGAGGAATCTCCGGCCCGAACTCAGTGATGCTCGAATCCGAAATCAAGGAGCCAAGGAAATAGTCATGGACTGGCACCAACTTTGGGAAATCATGTCCGCCCCGGACAATGTGCCGATCATCGCGCTCATTCCCTTGCTCGCCTTTTATATTTTTCTCGCGTGGCGGCAAGCGCACGCCAACGATTTGCTCATCGAGCAGCTCGAAGGTGATGCCGCATTGGCCAAGACGCACCACCGCAAAGCCTGGCCCTTTAAGCCCGGCTGGCAAAAAGAAGTTCACGTCTGGCCATTCCTTCTGCGCGTGGAGTTTCTCGCCGCCATCATTGTCACCATCATCCTCATGGTCTGGTCCATTACGCTAAATGCGCCGCTGGAAGAGCCCGCAAATCCGAACTTGACGATGAACCCCGCGAAGGCGCCGTGGTATTTCCTCGGCCTCCAGGAAATGCTGGTTTACTTCGATCCGTGGATTGCCGGCGTGGTCATGCCCACGCTCATCATCTTGGGCCTGATGGTGATCCCTTATATTGATACCAATCCGCTCGGCGCCGGCTATTACACCTGGAAACAGCGCAAGTTTGAGATCGGCACATTCCTCTTCGGCTTCATCGTTCTCTGGGTCTCGATGATCACCATCGGCACGTTCATTCGGGGTCCAGGCTGGCAATGGTTCTGGCCTGGGCAAACCTGGGATCACAATCGCCTCATCTACGAGGTCAATCGCGATTTGCCGGACCTTTTCGGCATCACCTCCAACCTCGGCAAAGCCATCTTCGGCGCAGCGGTCGTCGGCGGCTTCTTCGCCATCGGCGGCTTTGTGGTGCACGCGCTGTATCGACGATACAACTCGAAAAATTATCAGCGCAAGAGCTTGCTGCAATACTCGATCTTGATGGTTTTTTTCCTGACCATGATCGGCCTGCCCATCAAAATGCTGCTGCGCCTCATGTTCCACATTAAATATGTCTGGATTACGCCATGGTTCAACGTCTAGCAGCCAGTCTTTGTAGCGCCCGCTTTCTGAAGCGGGCGCTTTTAGGTTTTTCCTTAGGAGGTGGGGGCTTTAGCCCCCACGCGCGGCGCGGACTTCGGCGGGCTTTAGCCCCTGAAGAAAGCTTTTTCCGTCTTCGCTTGCTTTAGGAGGAACTGGTGCCCGATAAGCCCATTCCCGATGACGACCCGATCGTAAGCAAATCGCTGGCGCCTCACTATGTCATCGCGGTGGTCATCCTCATGGCCACCTTGTTCTGGGCATTGTGGGACGAAGACTTCGGCCAGCGCCCCTGGAAAACGTTCCAGCAGGAATGGAAAACTCGCTACTCAGCGTTTCTCAAGACCGCGCGTTCGCAGTCTAGCGCCTCGCAAAAAGACGTCGAGACCGCCCCCGAATATCAAGCGGTCAAATTGTCATACGAGCAGGCCAGCCAGAGCGCTGCGCCGCGCGTCAAGGAAATCAATGAGAAGTTGCGCGACCTCAGCGGCAAAATCCTCGCGGTACAGAACGTTTTCACCGACCGCCGCGCCTACGTCAACGCCTCCACCTATGACATCGAGACGGAAACCAGCAACTCCGCGAAGCAGCGCAAACAACGGAACCTCGATCAGTACAAACAGGAAGTCACCTCCGTCGAATACCCCGACGGCAGCAAACAAAAATACAATTTCCCACAGCTCGAAGAAACCTACAACGAGCTAAAGAACGAACGTACCCGGCTCAGTGCAGAGCTCGGCGAAATCATCAAGCCCGTCAACGAGCAAAAGGAAAAACTCGACGCCTACGTCTCCGAGCACATGGTCAATCTCACGCCTTCGCAACTCGCCGGCTTGCAGGACAAAACCGAAGCCTGGGAACCGAAAATCCTCCAGATCAATGTTCCCGAAGCCAATATCGTGGACCGCTGTGAATCCTGCCACATGGGCATTCGCGAGCCGGTCAAACTCACCGCCGCGGCCATGTCCATCAAAGGCAAAAAGCCTGACGAGTACGGCCGCGCATTCACCAGCCATCCCGAACCTGATCTGCTGAAAACCCACGACCCGGATAAATTCGGCTGCTCGCCCTGCCACCAGGGCAATGGCCGCGCCACCACCAGCGTCGAAAAGGCTCATGGCAACTACGAACATTGGCTCTGGCCTCTTTTCCCAAAGGGAAATGTGGAAGCCAGCTGCCAAACCTGTCACGCCGCCGACATGGTGTTGGTGAACAACGAGGTCGGCTGGACCATCTCCGACGGCAAGGACCTGTTCCGTCAGCGTGGCTGCGTGGGCTGCCATCGCTATGAAGGCTACGACAAAGAGCCCGAAGATCTGCTCTCCATCGCCCAGCAAATCAAACTCATCGATCAAGAGAAAAAAGACAACCTAAAGCAAGCCAACTACCTCATGAAGCAGGCCGACACCGCCGAGTCCAACGACGAAGCCAATCGCCTCAACGATCGCGCCGTCGCGCTAAAAGTCACCAACAGCAAACTCGACTTGCGCATCGTTCAACTCGACCGCACCACCAAGAGCTTGCTGCAAGACATGAAGAAAGTCGGCCCTAATCTCAAGGACATTCGCCTCAAGCTCAACCGCGACTGGGTTCCCGTCTGGCTCAAGAAACCCAGCGCCTTCCGCGTCACCACCAAGATGCCCGATTTCCGCTTCAACGATGAGCAGATCAAATCCATCTCCGCGTACTTGTGGCAATCCGCGCTCGCGGATCCCTTGCCCACGCACAAGCCCGGTAGCGCCTCGCACGGAAAAGAACTTTTCGAATCGCGCGGCTGCCTAGCCTGCCATTCCATCGGAGAAGGCGAGCAGGTGCAAGGTGGAACCTTCGCCGCCAATCTCACGCGCGTCGGCGAAAAAGATAATTACGATTACCTCGTCCGCTGGGTTCACAACGCACGCGAGCGCACGCGCCCTTACTGTCCCTACGAGAAGAAAGACATCGGCCCCGAGGATTACAAGAAAAAAGGCTTGCCTTACGTTTTCGACCTGGACCACAGCAAATGTCCCAACGACGGCCACGAGCTGCAAGTGCAGAACATGACCGTCATGCCCAGCCTGCGCCTCTCTCCACAAGACGCCGAAGACGTCGCCAGTTACCTGGTCACCCTGAAAAAGCAGGAGCCTTCCTCGTACCCGGATGCTTCCTTTATGGACGATCCCAAGCTTAAGGACGAGGGCAAGAAGTGGATTCGCCACTTCGGCTGCGCCGGCTGCCATGAAATTTCCGGCTTGGAAGACGAAGGCCGCATCGGCACGGAGCTGACCACCGAAGGCAGCAAACCCATCGAGCGCCTCGATTTTGCATTACTCACCGAAACCGCGCAGCGTGGCGGCAGCGAGCCCATCACCGATCCCGACGATCTTGCACGCCTCCCCGAAGGCCCGGCCAAGCAGCCGTGGTACGACGACAAAGGCTTCTTCGAACACAAGCTCGCCGAGCCCCATATCTGGGACAAGGGCAAAATCAAGCCCGAAGAAGAGAAGCTGCGCATGCCCAATCTGCATCTCACGAAAGAGCAAGTCCGCGCGCTCACCACTTTCCTCATGGGCAGCCAGGAGAGCGCTCTGCCTATCACTTATCAATACAAGCCTTTGGACTATCGCCGCGACATTCAAGAAGGCTGGTGGGTCATCCGAAAATATAATTGCATGGGCTGCCACCAGTTGATTCCCGGCCAGAAAACTTCTCTGATGGCATTGGCCCGTTATCAAGAAGCGCAAGAACAGCTTCCTCCTAAGCTGCTGACTGAAGGAGCGCGCGTCGATCCCCAGTGGCTCTTGCATTTCCTCACCAATCCGTCGCTCAGCGACACGGATACCAATCGCAACGGAATCCGTCCGTATCTTCAGGTGCGCATGCCCACCTTCTCCTTCTCCGAGAACGAATTGGGCAGACTCGTCCGCTTCTTCCAGGCGTTATCGCGGCAGACCTTCCCGTATATTCCCGAGCCGCCGCCGGCGCTCACTGCCAAGGAAACCGACATGGCGCGCAGCCTCTTCAGCAGCCCGGCCGCTCCGTGTTTGAAATGCCACGCCACCGGCGACCCCGCGCACGATAAAACCGCCACCGCGCCAAACTTCCTGCAAGCCAAGGCGCGCCTCAAACCCGATTGGGTGGAGCGCTGGATTATCGACCCGCAAGCCATCAGCCCCGGAACCTCCATGCCGTCCGGCCTTTTCAAGCGCGAGAACAATCGCTGGGCGTTCTCCGGCCCCACACCCGCATCTTTCAATGGATACGACAAGGACCACACCAAGCTCCTGGTCGAATATATTTTCCAGCTCACTCCCGAAGAACAACGGCGAGTGAGTTCATCGATGGGACGCGCAGGTGCTTCGACCGGCGGCGGCTCCTCTGGAATGAACGCTGCGGGTGGCTCCGCGCAGCGCGCTCCTAAGTAGGAGCCTCGCGTGAGCGAATTTTGATATTTCAAGGGAGAGGTAGAACAAAATGAAAAAGAAAAAGCTAGCAATCGGGAGCCTATCAATCCTGCTCGGCGGCGCTCTACTCGCCGGGTGCGGCAAGAAGGAAACCGCCGAAGAACAGCCGGTGGCGCCCACTCCGGCCGCAGCCCCCGCGGCTACGCCGATTGATCCCGCCACCGCCGCCAGCGTGAGCGGAACGGTGAAATTCGATGGCACCGCGCCGAA
>CATPAM010000113.1 GCA_955651735.1 Candidatus Acidiferrales bacterium
CCCGCCGGTGCATCCGCCCCGCTGCCTGCAACACCTCATCGCAAAACGACTGCACCCCAAAGCTAACGCGCTTGATCTCTGCAGCGACCCAAGCTGCCGCCTTCTCCGCCGTCACCGTCTCCGGATCCGCCTCCAACGTAAGTTCCGTCAGCTTCGCAACAAAGTTGTCGCGAATCGCATCCGTAATCCCCCGCAGGTGCCCCGCGTCCCGCAAACTCGGGGTCCCCCCGCCAATGTAAATCGTATCAACGACCGCTTCCGCAATCTCAGCTGGCAAATCCACGCTCGCCGCCGCATAGAACTCCCCATGCCGCGCAATTTCCTCGCAAACGCACTGCACGTAAGGCGCAAACCGCGCCGAAGACACCACCCCCGTATGGAAGTTGCAATAAGTGCACTTCGTCTGACAAAACGGCACCTGCACATAAATCCCAAGTCGATTCGTCACTCGCAAACTCTAGCACAACCCCTTTTGGAGTGCGGTGGTCTTGCCGCCGCTTTCACAGCGCAATCCACACCGAAAAATGATCCGCGAAAATCTAGCGCTCACCCACCACGCAGTGTCATTCTGAGGGCATCCGCCGAGGATGCCGAAGAACCCCAACGTACAATCCGTGTAAAACGTCGGCGCTCGAAAAAGCTTTTTACTCTTCAACTCTCAACTCTTAGACCGTTCCACCCTCACAAAAATCTTCCTCTCGCGCGGCCCATCAAACTCGCAAAGGAAAATCCCCTGCCACCGCCCCAGCACCAACCAACCCTGCGCCACAAACACCACTTGGCTAGCCCCCACGATCATGGCCTTAGCGTGCGAATCCGTATTCCCCTCGCTATGCCGGTAAGGCCCCGAATGCGGCACCAAACGATCAAACACGCCCTCCAAATCGGTAGCCACATCCGGGTCCGCATGCTCATTGATCGTCACGCCCGCCGTCGTATGCGGCACATACACATAACAAACGCCGCTCAACACTCCAGCCTCTATCACCACCCGCTCTACCGCCGCAGTCACATCCACCAGCTGCGTTCTCCGCCCCGTCTTCACCCGCACAGTCTCCATCCGCTCTTCTCCCACACGCGCCCAAGTCTAGCATCCAGCATCTCTGCGAACCTCAGGGCTCCGTGCGTCTCCGCGTTGTCTTTTTCTTTTCCTGTGTTAAATTCTTGCCGTTCCGGATCCATGTCCAACCGCCTCCAAAACAAAGTCGCCATCATCACCGGCGCCGCCCAAGGCATCGGCTTCGCCTGCGCCCGCCAATGCGCCGCCGAAGGCGCCGCCGTAGTCCTCGCCGACATCCAGAAAGACCGTGGCGAGCAAGCCGCCGCCGCAATCCGCAACGAAGGCGGCCGCGCATCATTCCACCCCGTCGACGTCCGCGACGAATCTCAATGCGCCGCTCTCGTCGACCACGCCATCCGCACCCACGAAAAACTCGACGGCCTCGTCAACAACGCCGGCTGGTTCCCCCGCGCCACCCTTGAGCAGACCACCACCGACCTCTGGGAGGAAGTCCTCCACGTCAACCTGCGCAGCGCCTTCTACTGCTGCAAGTACAGCGTCCCCAAAATGCGCGAAGCCCGCGGCGGCAGCATCGTCAACATGGGCTCCATCTGCGGCATCCAAAGCCTTCCCAATCTCGTAGCCTACGGCGCCGCAAAAGGCGGTCTGCTCTCCCTCACCCGCACCCTAGCCGGAGCCCTCGCCGAACATCGCATCCGCGTCAACTACGTCATCCCCGGCTGGGTTTTCACCGAAGGCGAACTCGCCATCCAGAAGGGCGAAGGCCGCACCCCCGACGACCTCCGCAAAGCCGGAGAAAAACTGGCCTTCGGCCGCGCCCAAACGCCCCAGGAAACGGCCTACGCCGTCGTCTACCTCCTAAGCGACGAATCCGCCCAAGTCACCGGCACCACCCTGCACCTCGACGCCGGCGCCTCCACCCTCCCCATCCAGTCCGGCACCTACCCCGGCTGACCCTGCCTGTGGCACAAGCTTCAGCCTGTACTCGGTCAGTTGTCATCCTGAAGGTATCCGATGAGGATAGCTGAAGAACCTCATGTGAAGTCCTTGCAACACGTCAAGTACGTGCACCGCTCCCCCTGAGCCTCGAAGGGTAGCGGCCGCCGACCGCTTGCCCCGGGCTTTGAAGGGTGGCGGGCGCCTTTCGCAATCGTCGCCGTTTCACAAGCCTCATCTCATTTCGCAATCCAAAAACTCCCCGATTCCTGTAGTCTCTTACCCAACGCCTAATTTCACGTATCGAAATGCCAAGGAGATCGTCTCGATGCTACGCCTTTTCACCCTAGTGCTTCTGGTCTCGTCCCTGGCTCTGCCGCAGACCGCTACAAAAACCGAAGGTGACGAATCCCAAATCATTGCGTTCGAGAATCTCTGGAACCAGATGCAAATCGCCCACGACGCCGACGCCATGGATCAATTGCTGGACCCCGACTTCGTCCTCACCGACTACGATGGCGCGGTTCTGAACAAAGCCCAGTTCCTCGCCTCCCTCCGCGATAGATCCAATCAACTCACCGTCGAAGTCTCACAGGACATGAAACTACACCGCCACGCCGACACCGTCGTGGTCATAGGCGCCACCCACGAAAAGGGCACCCTCAAAGGCAAACCCTACGAACACCACGGCCGCTTCACCGACACCTGGATCAAGCGCGACTACCGCTGGCTGTGCGTGGCCAGCCAGCTAGCCCTAATCCCCAAATCCCTGTGATCCGCAGAGGCTGAATCGTTGCGGGGTTTTAGCCCGGCCGGTCCTATGGGCATAGCCAATCTTGGCTGCGCTCGGCAGCTTTCTCGCTTTTGTCGTGAGTGGTCAATTCAGAACGAGGTATAACACGCTCAACTTTTCTTTTGACGTTATTACTGTTTAGTATATTATACCGCTTGGGTAAATACACGCGTCGCCGGTTTCCCCGGCCCCGAATTCGCTAAATCCTTTAGAATGCGCACTTACAAGCCACCTGGCGGTGCGTAGCTCTAAGCCCCTTAGAATCAATACGGACGTTCCACAAAAAGACGGGCCTACGTCCCTTAGAGTCCGCACTTACACAACGGACACCTGTAAGTCCTTTAGAATACGCACTTACAGAAAAGGCGGGGAGGGGTGGGCGCTACGGAATCCGCACAATCCTGTGCTCGCCTAGCGTCTCGCTGCCAGAGAGCTTTTGCAATTCGTTCAGGCCGTCCATACCCCAGCGCGCCAGAAACGGCAAGAAGCATAACTCCCGCGACTGCAATGATTTATTCGGGTAAAGAAGATTCTCCAGGAACTGCTCGTGCTCGGCCAGCAACCCGCTTTTCTGATCCAAAGCCCGGCCGGTCTTGCGCCGCAGCTTTTCCAACTGGAAGCCAATCTTGTTTCGCGCGGTGGCCACCGCCCCGGCCAGTGTCGGATCCAGCGTTTCGATCTGCACCCCGAGGTCAGCCAGGGTGCTCTCCGTCTGCGCTTTATCCCGGTCAAAATTCTCGGCCAATGCGGGCGGCACCGAAACGAATTCCATCTTCCGCCGCAGCTCCTGCGGACCGGCCCAAAGATTCTCGATACAAAGGCCGTACTTCTGCAAAAGCTTTTCGGCCTTCGCATCCAGAATCGTAAACCCCGCGCGCGGCAGAACCACCGGCATACGCCCCAGCACATGCTCGTAAATCACGGACGACTGCGCGAAGTACGCAATCTCCGCTGGGCCGCCGAGGTACGCCGCCGTCGGCAAAAGATAGTCCTGTACTACCGGGCGGAATAGCGCATTCGCGCTGAACATTTCCGGCGAGGAATCCACCAGGCGCAGGGCGTCTTCGCGCGTCCACGAAGTGTCCCCGCTCTTGAAGTGCGAGTTGCTTGCCGCCACCGGCTGTCGCACTCCATCGCGAATCGTGAAAAGCAGCGTGCTGCGCGCCGTCACTTTCACCTGCACATCATAGCCGGCGCTTTCCAATTCCCTACCGCGCTGCAAAAGCTTTTCGTTTAGTTCATCGCGATCCTGCAGGGCCCTCTTGTACAGTGGCGCGGCGACGCGGTGCAATCGCGCATCCAGTGGATCCAGCAAAATCAGTCCCTGCTCCGCAAAAAGGTGCGCGAACAACTTCCCGAACGCGCCGCCGTAAGTCTCTTCCGGTCGGTAACTCTGCTGAAGAGTTTGTGAGAGCATTTCGCTCGAGGGCCCGGAAAGCAGCCCCACTGCCCTCTTTACACTTTCCTCGATAGCAGGCCCCAGAAGCACGTGACCAACCGGCCTCCCAGCCACAGCGTCCCCCGGAAGCTCAAAGCGCAGCAGCTTGCCCGAATCAAACCAAGTCACATGGCGCACTTCGTCAAGATCGTGATCCTCGGTGGCCATCCAGAAAATCGGAACGGCAGGGATACCCGCTCCGCTAAGCTCCTCCGCCAACCGAATCGCGGTAAGCGCCTTGTAAACCGCATACGCCGGCCCGCCAAACAAACCCACTTGCTGGCCGCTCACCACGGCAACCGCGCCGCGCTCCAATTTCTCGAGGTTGCCGATCGCCGCCGCGCTCGCGCCAAAAGCAGCGTTCTGCTCGCGCAGAATGCTGGCAACTTCGCGCCGCCGCTCCTCGGGATAATCGAGGCTCGATGCCACTTGCCTCACCGCATCCATATTCGGCGGGTGCGCGTAAAACTTCTTCACACTGGAATAATCATCAATCAGGCGGACAAACAGCTTAGGCTGGTGCGGCAGGCGCCGAAAAGGTATAGAGACACAGCCCATGGGCAGTTAGATGATACGCAAGGTCGTTGGTAACACCAAATCAGAACACCTGAACCGTCGCTGGTACCCCCTCTTGGACGAAGAGCCACGGCAAACGGTAGCGCGCCCCAGGGCAGCGAA
>CATPAM010000114.1 GCA_955651735.1 Candidatus Acidiferrales bacterium
GCCAAATCAGCGCATCGAGCCGCTCGCCAGCATCACGCTGCGGCCGAAAAATGGCATTCGCGTCGAACTAGAAGAGCGAGCCACCGCGCGTGTGGCCCCAAGCGCACCGACAAACGCGGCGTCCGCGTAAAAATCTCGGCACAGCACAAAAGCAGGAGGAGACTTGCTCGAGGCGATCAAAACCACAATCTTGGTGGTCAGCGCGCTGTTCCCCATCGTGAACCCGCTGGGGGGCAGCCCGATATTTTTGGCGCTGACGCGGGAGTATACGGGGCAGGCGCGATGGATGCTGGCCCAGCAGATTGCGGTGAACAGTTTTATTTTGCTGATTGCGTCGTTCTTGACGGGGACACACGTGCTGGCGTTTTTCGGAATTTCATTGCCGGTGGTGCAAGTGGGCGGCGGGTTGATCGTAATTTCGACGGGTTGGTCGTTGCTCAAGCAGAAAGAGGAGGATGACCGCGCAAGAACGCACGGGGAAATGGATTCGCAGGATATTTTTCGGCACGCGTTTTATCCGATGACCCTGCCACTGACAGTGGGGCCGGGATCGATTTCGGTGGCCATCACACTGGGAGCCAACGCGGCGCGTAACTTGCCGCAGAATTTGCTGACGATCGTGGGCGCCCTGATCGGATCGGCCTTGATCGCGGTGAGCGTATTTCTCTGCTACGGATTCGCGGACCGTCTGGCACGCTTGCTGGGCGCGACGGGGATGAGCGTGATCATGCGGCTGTCGTCGTTTTTGCTGGTGTGCATTGGCGTGCAAATTTTTTGGAATGGAGCGAGTGTGTTGTTGGGATCGCTGGCGAAGTGAAGGGCGATGGAGAGGTATTTCGTGCGCGGTCCGGCTGAGGTATGGTGAGCGAAGAACGGGGGCAATCGTAGGAGCTCAGGCTGAAGCCTGTGCTACTTGGAGGTTGAAATGAGCAAGCGTGCGATGGCGGTTGTTGTTGGATTGACTTTGGGTTTTGGGATTTTGTTGGCTCGCGGTGCGACCAGAGACCGGCCTGCCAGCGCAGGCTGGCTGAAGCCCGCCCCTACAGCGCCTTCTGCGGCAGCGGGCGCGGTCGGCGAATTGAAAGTCACGATCAAGGAGTGGGATGTGCCTACCAAGGGCGCGCATCCGCATGATCCGGCGATGGCGCCGGACGGTTCCTTATGGTTTACCGAGCAGTTGCAGAACAAACTGGGGCGATTGGATCCAGCGACCGGCACTTTCAAGGAGTACGTGCTGAAGATTGAGGATTCGGGCCCGCATGGGTTGGTGGCGGACGCCAACGGAAACATCTGGTTCACGGGAAATGGGAAGGGATACATCGGGAAGCTCGATCCGAAGAGCGGCGACGTAACGGCATATCAAATGCCGGATGCAAAGGCGGAAGATCCGCACACGGCGGTGTTCGATGCGCGTGGGATTTTGTGGTTTACAGTGCAGGTGGGAAACATGGTTGGATGGCTCGATCCGAATACCGGCAAAGTGGAATTGAAGACCGTGCAGGGACAGCGCGCGCTTCCCTACGGCATCGCCATCAACAGCAAAGGCGTTCCGTTTTTCTGTGAATTTGGCACTAACAAAATGGCCAAAATCGATCCGCAGACCATGGCCATTACGGAATTCAAGCTGCCGGAAGGCGCGCGCCCGCGACGCATGGCCATCGATGCGGAAGACAAAATTTATTTCACGGACTACGAAGGCGGAAATTTGGGACGGCTCGATCCTGCCACTAGCGCGGTAAAGATGTGGCCATCGCCTGGAGGCGCAAAATCCGCGCCGTATGGAATTACCATCACGCCGGACGGAGCGGTGTGGTTCAGCGAATCTGGCATGAAGCCGAACACCATGGTGCGCTTTGATCCCAAGACGGAGCAGTTTGCGCGCACAACGATTCCCTCCGGCGGAGGAACAGTGCGCAACATGGTGGCGACCCCGGATGGCCGCGTGTACATCGCGTGCAGTGGCGTGAACAAGGTTGGCGTCGTTCAACCCTCGCGATAAGCCAAAGAATTGACAGGTCATCAAGGATAAACGAAATCAATCCCACTGGAGTTGCGGCGATCCGTATTGCTGCAAATACTGGAAGGTGACGGCGACGTAGGCCGGGCTGGCGCAAAACAGAATTCCCTTCCCCACGGGGCTTTTTTCGGCAAGGTGGAGCGTGTGGCAGGTCACCTCGGGATTGGCTGGGGTGCGCAAAGAGCCGTGGCTGATGCGGAGGATCGCTTGCGGTGAAACCTGGAAATGCATGGCTTTTCCTTTTGGGAGATCGAATTGAATCGAATCTTTTCCAAGGGTCATCGCTTGCAGCTTTCCCGGGCCAAGCACCTCTATTTGAATGGGCTGCGACAGGTCGAGCGGAGGAGCGTCCGCAAGCCGGCTGTGGAGTTCGATCCACAGAGATTTGTCTTCGTTGAATACTTCTTTCTTTCGCACATTTCCATTCTCGTCAAAACTGACCAGCAAGTTGTGGATGTGCCAGATGCGCTTGGCGTCACCCGCAGCATAGTTGTTGCCGGCTATAAACCACCAATAGCCCCACTTGGACTCGCTCCAACGTCCCCAGAAGAGACGCGGATTGGAATACGAAGTATCAACGGAGCTCAGCCGGCTGACGACTTCGTCGCGCTGGGTTCCGGGTGCGTCGAGAAATGCTAAATCGAGCTGCTTGGTCTGCAGCGCTTCGCCCGCAGGCCCTTTCGCGCGCATCGGAAGCCGGGTGGCTCCTGCGCAGCCAGAGAGGATGGCGGCCGAAAGGGCCAGGGTTGAGACTGCCAAACGGTAAGAATTCTTCATGTTGCGCCTCGCTGGGTGAGGATGTGACTGCTTGGCGTAGGGTGCGCAGATCCCTCCTGATGCGCAAGCGACATGGAGCGACATGGCCGGAATGACGCGGATTGCCGTGGTTTAGAGGGCGCGGAACGGTTCGAACGCTGGCCTGAAGGCCGCCGCTACGTTCTGACTACGCCGGAGAGAGGGCTGGAGGCGGCGGCGTAGAGGCGCTTGGGCATGCGGCCGGCGAGGTAGGCTTTGCAGCCAGCGAGCGTGGCGAAGAGTTAATAGCTCATAAAAAGAGTTCGAGTGCCGGCGATTGCTCGATTTGACACGCGCCTTGCGCAGCGCTCGTGACTTGTGCACCGCGGTAGATTACGCTGCGTGGAGTCTACTGGAGGCATACCATGAAGCGTCTTGTGTTGATCAGTACGCTCTGTTTGGCGTTTCCGCTGCTAGGAACCGCGCAACAAACTGCCGCCGATGCTCCAGCATCGAAGGAAGACATTGAAAGGTACTTCCAGGTCATGCATCTGCAGGACACGATGAAGCAGATGATGGATGTAATGACCAAGCAAATGCACCAGATGGTGCACGCTCAGATTTCCAAGAGTGCCGCGAATCTCCCTCCAGATTTTGAGGCGCGCATGAATAAGATGGCGGACGAGGAGTTGAAGAACTTTCCGGTGGAAGAGATGCTGCAGGCCATGATCCCGGTTTACCAGAAGCACTGGACCAGAGGGGACGTCGATGCGATGGTCGCTTTCTACTCAACGCCTACGGGGCAGAAAGTGTTGAGGGAACTTCCGGCCACGATGGCGGAAGGAATGCAGGCTATAACCCCCATCATGCAAAAGAGAATGAACGGAATGGAACGGGTGCAGCAAGAAGTCGCACAGATTGTGAAAGATTCGAGGATCAAAGCGGGCCAAAGCTCACAAGCCACACCTAACTAACGAAAACAAAAAAAGAAAAGCATCCGTAGGACAAAAGCCAGCCCGAAGGTCGCCGCTACGTTCGGACTACGCCGGAGAGGGGGCTGGAGGCCGCGGCGTAGAGGCGTTTGGGCATGCGGCCGGCGAGGTAGGCCTTGCGGCCAGCGGCGGTGGCGTCGCGCATGGCTTCGGCCATGAGGACGGCGTCCTGGGCTTCGGCGATGGCGGTGTTCATCAGGATGGCGTCGGCGCCAAGCTCCATGGCTTCAGCGGCGTCGGAGGCCGTGCCGACTCCAGCATCGACGATTAGTGGGACCTCGGTGATGCGTTCGCGGAGGATGCGGAGGTTGGAAGCGTTCTGGATGCCGAGACCGGAGCCGATGGGCGCGGCCAGCGGCATGACGGCGGCGGCCCCGGCGTCGATGAGTTTGCGCGCGGCGATGAGATCGTCGTTGGTGTAGGGGAGGACTACGAAACCTTCCTTGACGAGCACGCGGGTGGCTTCGATGAGCTGCTCGGTGTCGGGGAACAGAGTTTGCTGGTCGCCGATGACTTCGAGCTTGACCCAGTTGGAAAGGCCGACTTCGCGAGCGAGTCGCGCGGTGCGAATGGCTTCGTCGGCGGTGTAGCAGCCTGCGGTGTTGGGAAGAATGAAGATTTTCTCGCGATCGATGAAGTCGAGGAGCGATTCCTTCGATCGATCGGTGAGATTGACGCGGCGGACGGCGACGGTGACCATGTCGGCGCCGGAGGCGGCGTGGGCGCGCGCCATTTCCTGGAAGCTGCGATATTTGCCGGTGCCTACGATGAGGCGGGATTGGAAGGCGCGGCCGGCGATTACGAGTAAGTCGGACATAGTGAACCTCTCTATGATTTTAGAACGGACAGTGGGATTTCAGGTAGTGCTCCGCATGCACGGTAGCTGCTATCCACCTGAATTCCCTTCGTGAATTCCCTTCGTTGACTTGCTTCTGACCGCGACCTAAGATGTCCGCCAAATGGCCGATTCCCACGCGCTTATCGGGCAGGCCCTCTCGCACTATCGTATCGTGGAAAAGCTCGGCGACGGCGGTATGGGTGTGGTCTACAAGGCCGAGGACACCAAGCTCCATCGCTCCGTGGCGCTTAAGTTCCTGCCGGAAGCCTCGGCCAAAGATCATCAGGCCCTGGAGCGCTTCCGGCGCGAAGCGGAGACCGCTTCCGCTCTCAACCACCCGAACATCTGCACCATTCATGACATCGACGAGTTCGAGGGACAGCCCTTCATTGCCATGGAGCTGCTGGAAGGGCACACGCTCCGGGGACTGATCCAAAATAAATCGCTCAAGCTCGAAACGTTGCTCGACTTTGCCATCCAGATTTCCGACGCTCTGGACGCCGCACACTCAAAGGGAATCGTCCACCGCGACATCAAGCCCGCGAATATCTTTGTGACCCAGCGCGGCCAGGCCAAGATTCTGGATTTCGGCCTGGCAAAGCTGGTCCCCGGAAGAGGTCTTACGGTAGGGGTTGCTGGTGTCTCAAGCGCGGCGACGGCAACCATCGAAGAACTGTTAACCAGCCCGGGTGTGGCCATGGGTACGGTGGCCTATATGTCGCCGGAGCAGGCGAGGGGTGAGGAGCTCGACGCCCGCACCGACCTGTTCAGCTTCGGCGCCGTGCTCTACGAGATGGCTACGGGCCGACAACCGTTTTCCGGCAACACCACGGCTGTGATCTTCAGCGCCATCCTGAAGGAAGCGGTCACACCTCCTTCTCGCCTGGCCCCCACTGTGCCCTCTGAGTTGGAACGCATTATCCTCAAGGCGCTCGAAAAAGACCGCGACCTTCGTTACCAGAGTGCTGCGGAGATGCGTTCTGATCTGAAGCGTTTGAGGCGCGATACGGATTCGGGGCGTTCGGCCGCGACGAGCGCTGCGGCGACTGCCGCGGCCACAGGATCCGGTGCGGTGCAGGGCGAAGTAGCCGCTCCGAAGAACGTGGCCGGCGGGAGGCGCACCTGGATCGCGGCCGGGGCTGCCGTCCTGCTCCTAGCGGGAGCATACACGTGGCGCCTAGCAACGCACCACGCTACAGTGAGCAAGCCGCCCATGACCCAACGCCAGCTTACCGCCAATCCCGCGGGGCACGGCGTGAATGGCGCGGCGGTCTCGCCCGACGGCAAATACCTGGCCTATTCCGACGACTTGGGGCTGCACATTAAGCTCGTCGAGACCGGAGAAATGAGGACGCTTCCGCTGCCGCCCGAGGCGGCGTCGACTCACGCGACCTGGCTTCCGGCGGCGTGGTTTCCGGACGGGACACGGTTGCTCACCAATCTGGAAGTCGCCGGCAAGCCGCCGAGCATTTGGATTCTCTCCCTGATTGGGGATGCGCCGCGCAAATTCCGTGACGATGGCTTCGCACACTCGATCTCGCCGGACGGCGCGAGGATTATATTTACCGCTGCGCGCACGGGGTTGGGCGAGAGCCAAGGAGAGCACGCCCGGGAATTTAGCGACCAAACGATTTGGGTGGTCGGAGTGAGTGGACAGGCCCCGAGGATGCTGGCTCAGGGTGATGAGGCCACGGGTTTCACGCAAGTGGTCTGGTCTCCTGATGGCAGTCGCATCGCCTATCTCAAAGTCCACCAGGTTTTCGAGGCCTTCGAGTGCGCCCTTGAAGATCGCGACCTGCAGGGAGGCCCGGCAGTGGTGGTGCTGACAGGCGCTAACCTGTGCCAGCAC
>CATPAM010000115.1 GCA_955651735.1 Candidatus Acidiferrales bacterium
CGCGGAATCTCGCGGCCACGCCGACCTGCAACAACAGGAGCAGCACCACGAAGCTCACGAAATAGGAGACAAAATACAGTGCGTAGGCCGCCCGCGAGTAGGCCACCGCTTTTTCGTAGCGATCCTCGGATAGCGTGTACTGCTCGGTTTTTCCGTGCGGCGGCTCGACGCGTTCCGACTTTGGCAATCCCGGAACCGGCGTTTGCGTAGGAGAAGGGCGCTGCGGTGCGGTCTGCGCATCAGACGCTTTTGCAGCCACGGTTATGAAGGCCGCGGGTTCCGCCGCCGTGAACCCCGGGAACAGCAAAGGGAACCAAAGCATCGCCACGCAAAAACGACTCTGCCGCATCCGTTTCCTTTCGAACCCTTGCCGGGCTTCGGTCCGGGAGTATGCGCCCCGTGACGCGCGGCTGCAACTCTTGGACGGCGCAAACCCGGGAACGCTTGCAAAATTCTGACTTAAGACGCATCGAAAAGTGTTCGCGTTGCGGCGTTGATGGAGGTTACCTGATTCGCACAGCCGGCGGGCCGGAGATTGCCTCGGACAAAGCTCCGGCGTATCCTGAGTTTTGTCCCAGCGCGTATCGCGAGGATCAATATTGATGCGACTCCTTAGCCCAATGCCAGTGATTGTCGCGCTGCTCGGCGCTGGCGTTTGCTTGCCAATCGCAACGCTTGCGCAAGCGCAAGATGCGCAGGCGCAACAATCCACGTCGTCAGACGCGTCCGTAGCGGCCGCCGCGCGGCGTGCCCGTGATCGGAAGAAAAATTCCGCGAAGTCCTCCAAAGTAATTACCGATGATGACCTGGACCGGCACGTTTTCAAACCCGGCCAGGCCGGCTTTAATGTGATGGCTCCGCCGCAGCTGGAAACCGAGCCGCCCAGCGCGGAGGCCGTTGCGGCCGCTGAAGCTGCGGATATTGCCTCGGACGAAGACTCGCTAAAGGAAGCTGCCGCACAAGACTCAGATGTTGCCAAGGTGAAATTGCAAATCACGGATGGTGAAAAGGATTTGGATGTCTTGCGGCGCCAGCTCGCTCTGGATCAAGATTCGTATTTGTCAAAAACGGACTACGCGCACGACACAGCGGGCAAGAGCAAGCTCGACAGCGAGAAGCAGCAAATCAATGACCGGCAGGAGGAAATCGAGCGGCTAAAGATACGCCTCGCTGCCCTGGAAGAATTGAAGAGCCATCGCAAGGCCAGGCGGAAGAAAGCGGCGCCGCCACCACAACCGGAAAACCCGCCCAGCGCTCCTCCGCAACCATAATTACGGTTCGCGCCCTATTTCGGCTCCAACACGAGAGGCAGACCGTTTTTGGGATTGCCGATTATCACGACTTTCGCGTTTGCGCTGGTGGCCAGTTTTTCCGTGGCTTCGATGCCTTTCCATTCCAACAACTGCGGGCTGATGCCTTGCGCCACGATCTTCTGAAAGTCGGCGATACCTTGCGCTTCGATGCGCTTGCGCTCCGCTTCCTGTTTTTCTTTTTGCAGGATGAAGCTCATGCGCAGCGCGTCCTGTTCGGCTTGCTGTTTGGCCTCGATCGAACCCTTCAGCATAGCGGGCAACTGCACGTCGCGCAGCAGCACGTTTTCGACGATGACGCCGCGCGGCGCGAGTTCCTTAGTGAGTTCATCTTGAATTTGGGATTGCACCAGTTCGCGGGCGTTGGTGTAGAGCGCGTTGGCGGTGTGCGCGGAAGTGGCCGCGCGAATCGCGGCACGGAGCGTCGGCTCCACGATCTTCTCGGCGTAATTGTCGCCGACGGTCTGATAGACGAACGCTGCTTTGCTCTTGTCCAGGCGGAACAGCAGCGACGTATCGAGCGCCAAGATCAGTCCTTCATTGGAAGGGACATTGGCGCTTTCCTTGACCGACTGCGTCTGCACGGAAAGCTTTTGCACCGATTTCAACGGATTAATGAGATGGATGCCTTCGGGGAGCGTTTCGCCGGTCACGCGTCCGAAAAGAGTAAGCACGCCAACGTTACCCGTGGGAATCGAGGTCGTACTCCACATCAACAGCAAAATCACTACAACCACGATCCCAATCTGCAAAATGCGTGAGCCCGCCAGCCGAATATTCGGCATGGGCGGCAACGAACTTCCGAAGTCCCCACCGCCTCGCGTCACGTTCGCCATAACTGCCTCCTGTGGCCCGGCGACTCTGCTCCATCGCGTGCCCACGAGCATGCGATGAAAGGTGCCTGCGCTCTTGCGAGCGAGCACTGCGTCCGCCTTCGTCGCGTCTATCATCTACTACGCGCGGCCCCGGAGCAAGTGTACCCCAATATATTGTGGTCTTTTTTCTTGACACCACGGCGGGCTTGCGCCACAATCCGCGCCAACATCCGTCCATCCCTGGAGAACGCGGGTCTGGCTATGGGCCGTCGCTGCAAAAGGCGCTACGGCCGCTGAGGGAAAATTATATGCAGTATTTGCCGGGCTTCACCGTGCAATGCATTAATCCGCAATGCGAAGCACGAGGCCACTGGCTGCGCGCCGACGCGACGAGGGCCTTCAGCGACGAAGGCCGCTGCCCGTGCTGCGGGGATTCCCTGCGCAACGTGCCGCCTCCGCTTGGCCCGCGCTTCCGCATGCGCCCGCGTCCGCTGACCGCGCGCCCCCCGCTGCGCCCCCGCCCGCGCTGATTGCACCGCGCCGCGCTGTGCAAAATAAAACGCCGAAGGAAAACCTTCGGCGCTGACATTTCTCACTTATTTGGCGTTAGCTCTCGACTAAACCTTTCTCGATCATTTCTTCGTCGCTGAGCCAGAGGTCGGGGATGCTTGCGGAGCCGAAGCGCAGCACGTCTTCCAGAGCGCCGCGCACTTCGCTCAGCCGGAAGTCGATCCCGATGCGCTCCAGCAACTCGAGCAGCGCCTGCGCGCTTTCGGCTGCAACGGGACGAGCGTGCGAGGCTGCGTCCTGCTGGAGGCGGTGATAGGTGATGACGTACATCGCGCCCGGTCCAACGCCGTGCCGCGCGATGCGAAGAAAACCTTTGGTCTTTGGTTTGAGTGGAGCAAGACTTGCCGCCATCGCCGCGCCGGGTTGGGATGTGCTCATCGTCTTGTGGGCCTCTCGTGGTTCATGCGGCGGCGCTGAGAAGCTAGCTGCAGCCGGACGTGCTCCCGCAGTTCTCGCATTTGTAGCAGGCCCCGTTGGGCACCATCAGCATGCCGCACTCGGAGCAGGTTGGCGCGCCTTCGTGGGCGTCGCGAGGTTTGGAGGATTGAGGATTGGTGAGCGGCGGGGCGAGGCGCATCGCTTCAGCCACGTCCGGCGTCGCCGAAGAAGCTTGCACGACAGGAGCGGAAGTTGGCGCTGCTGTGGCGTGCTCGCCATTCAGCTTCAGATAATCGGAAGAAATGAAACGCCCGCCGAGCCAGCGCGCGATGTAATCGAGCACGGAGGAAACGAAGCGAATGTTGGGATTCGCGGTGATGCCGGAAGGCTCGAAGCGCGTGTTGAGCAATTTGTCGACGAAGACTTTGAGCGGCACGCCGTATTGCAAGCCCAGCGAAATGGTCAGTGCCAAGCCGTCCATGATGCCCGAGAGGGTCGAGCCTTCCTTGGACATCTTGATGAAGATTTCGCCGGGGCGATTATCCTCGTACATGCCTACGGTGATGTAGCCTTCGTGGCCGCCGATGCTGAATTTGTGGGTTACGGAAGCGCGTTCGGCCGGCATCTTCTCGCGCTGTGCTCGCGGAAAAAGTTCACGCTGAACCGCTTGCACGGCACCCGCGGCCGTTTCCGCGTTCTTCTCATCTTTCTTGCCCGCTGCGGACAGCGGCTGCGAGCGCTTGGAATTGTCGCGGTAGACGGCCACGGCCTTCAGCCCCATCTTCCAGGAGAGAAGGTAGGCCTGCGAAATATCTTCGATCATCGATTCTTCCGGCATGTTGATGGTCTTGGAGATCGCCCCGGAAAGGAATGGCTGAGCCG
>CATPAM010000116.1 GCA_955651735.1 Candidatus Acidiferrales bacterium
TCAACTCAGCCGCATTTTTCGCGAGTATCTGCAGTTTGCTGAGGCGCCCGTAACACTGGATACGTTGCTGAGTGCGTGCGCGGAACGAGATCTGCTGCGCGCAAACATTCTGCGGCAGATGCGTCATGTGCCTATTCTGCTCTCGCCGGTTTCCGCGACGACCGCCTTTCGGCACGGCGAAGGAACCTGGCGCCCGGGCGCGAAGCAGTGTTATCGCGACACGATGCGTTTTTCGCAGTGGCTCAACTTGACGGGGTTTCCGGGGGCGTCGGTGCCGGTGAGCGTTTCCGTGGAGGGGCTGCCGATTGCCGTGCAAGTGATCGGGCGGCCGCATGAGGAAGAGTTGGTGCTCGCGGTTGCCGAGCGGATCGAGAGCGGGCGCGGGCCGTGGCGATCGCCCCCGGCGTAGCTGGCGGCTTCACCACTACTCGCGCAACGAAACTTACCCTGAATCGACCGACATCGATTTCGCCTGCAAGGCTGGAGGTCGCAAACACGGCCAAGATTGGCTGTGCCACGAAGACTACTGCGGAGGCTGCACGAGTTCCGGGTTCGGTATGCGCTGGTCGCTTAACGACTCGCGGCGTTTACTGAGATCGGCGTTGACCATCCTCTTGGCGATGGCAAATTCGGCTTGCGCTTCCTCAGGACGTCTGAGGCGGGCGAGAACCTGGCCGCGGATGAAGTGCACGCTCTGATTGTCGGGCGCCAGGCGCAGCGCCGAATCGATCGCCGGCAACGCTTCACGGTATTTTTCCTGCTGCATGTAGATTTTGGCCAGACCGAAAAACGCGGAGGGCATTTTGGGGTTGCGCTTCAAAGCTTCATGGAAGAAGCGCTCCGCTTCTCGGTTGTTTCCGGCTCGAAGATAAAGCTGAGCGAGCTGCTCGTAGGTATCGGGCAGGTCGGGCTCGACGGCCAGATCCTTGCGGAATTCCGCCTCGGCTTCCTCCAGGTGGTCGAGCCGCAATTGAGCAACTCCCAGGCTGAAATGCACGAACGGCAAATCCGGATTCGCGGCCGCAGCCCGCTGCAGTTCGGGCAGCGCTTTCTCCGGCTCCGCGCGGTTCAGGTAGGCCTTGCCAAGAATCAGATGAAACTCGGGCTTCTCCCCACCGATCTCCAGAAGGCGGCTGAGCGCTTTCTCGTCCAGGTCTTTCCTATCGGCGTTGTGGGCCGCGATGCCCAGCACGTAGAGGTACATGAAATCACCGGATTGCTTCGTCCAAAGGGGCTCGAGCGCGGTGACGGCCTCGGCGTAATGCTCGGTAAACACGTTGCACAGACCTAAGAGGTGGCGCGCCTGCTGCGAGTCCGGCTGATCGCGAACCACCGAGGCGAGCGGCGCGATCGCTCCGGCGTAGTCGCCGCGCCGGTACCTTACCAGACCGATGTCCAAGCGAATGCCGGCCATTTTCGGCTCGAGCTTCTCTCCGCGCTGCAGCAGCGAGAGCGCGTGGTCCCAATCCTTGCGGCGCATGGCGATGACACCGAGATTGGCGTAAGCGGCACCCGAGCGAGGATCGGCAGCCAGCACTTTGCGAAATGCCGCTTCGGCGGCGTCCAGTTCGCCACGCTGCAGCGCGGCCTCGCCTTCCGCGAAGGTCTTTTGGAGGTCGGCGACGGCGGGGATGCTCGCTGCAGCCGTGCGCGCTTGCGATGCGGCGGTCGAGAGTGAACCTCCCGCCCAGCAAAGGGCCGGGAAACTTCCAGCGAGCGAGACGGCACCGAAATTCGCAGCCAGAGCGAGTACCAGAACCCTTCGTTTCATGACGCCCGTAGTCTCCGGCAGCGCGGCCTGGAATTCAAGCGGCGACCGCGAAATACCGTCGTTTCAGCGGGATTCAGCGAGCAAGAGGGTGGAAGATCGCGCATTATGCTTGACCCCGCGCAAACAGGCGGCCGCAAAACAAAAGAGAGACAAAATCCCACTTGACACCGGCGCCGTTATGCCTTATTAACTCGATTTAATAAGTCCCGGTGCAATCTTGCTCAGGTCGAGTGGTGGGGGCTGTGGCCGAATGAGTTGTCTCCGGCGAATCATGAACGTGGCGTGCCCGTCTTGCCAGGCGCATTGTCCCTCACATTCCTGTAATTCAAGTTTGAAAATTTTGGAGGTACTACCGTGAAGGGACATTCGCATTTTTTTCATGCTCACAAGTCCGCGAACGTTCTCGCCAAGAACGCCTCTGCCCTCGGCCTATTGTGCGCTCTGGTGATTTCGCTCCTGATGCCGTGCGCTTTGTATGCCCAGGACACCGGCTACATCAGCGGGACGGTGATGGACAAGTCTGGAGCAGCCGTCGTTGGCGCCGACGTAGTGCTAACCAACACCGCTGGCAGTTTGACGCGCACCACGACGACGAATGGCGATGGCGCTTACCTAATCCCTGGTCTGCCGGGCGATACCTACAACCTTAGCGTGAACGCAAAGGGCTTTCAGAAATATACGGCGCAAAGAATCAAGCTGGACGTGGCGGAGAAGGCGCGTGTGGATGTGCAGCTCACGGTCGGCGCCATGAGCGAAGAGATCACGGTAACCGGCGAAAACGTCGCACAGGTGGAAACGGAATCCTCGGAGATCGGCGCAACCATTACCGGGAAGCAAGTCAATCAACTCGAATTGAATGGGCGCAATTTCACGCAATTGGTGACACTCGCTCCCGGAGTGGTCAGTCAGACTGGGACAGACGACGGCAAAGTGGGCGTGTATGGGAACGTTTCCTACAGCATGAATGGCGGCCGCAACGAATACAACAACTGGGAGCTCGATGGCGGCGACAACATGGATAACGGCAGCAACGCCACGCTGAACGTCTATCCCAATCTTGAAGCGATCGCCGAATTCAAAGTCTTGACGTCCAACTACGGCGCGCAATACGGCCGCAACGGTTCCGGCACAATCGAAGTTGAAACGAAATCGGGAGGAAGCACCTTCCACGGCAGCGCTTTCGAGTACCTGCGCAATGAAGCCTTCAAGGCTAGATCATGGGCCGAGGGGGCTTGCGTTACATGTGCAAAGGCACCCTATAAGAAGCACGACTTCGGCTATACGGTGGGCGGGCCAGTGTACATCCCCCACCATTACAATGCGGACAAGAAAAAGACTTTTTTCTTCTGGTCACAAGAATGGCGCCGCGAAAAGAATCCAAACTCGATCTTCCAGAACGTTCCTTCAGATGCCGAGCGAAGTGGGGACTTTACAGAGCTCTGCCCGGGTCCGGATTGCCCCAACGTTGCCAACCCTGCAGCTGTGCCGATAACTCCGGTTGGCCAGGCGCTCCTGACGCTTATTCCCCACGCGAACGCGACCAGCGGCGGTTTTCCCGCCGTCTCGAGCACTATCTCGACCCCCACAACTTGGCGCGAGGAACTGGTTCGCATCGATCACAATCTTACGGA
>CATPAM010000117.1 GCA_955651735.1 Candidatus Acidiferrales bacterium
AAGGGGCGACAATTTCACCCACAAGGGGCGCCGGACGGCGGCTTTTCGGGCGGCGGCTACCACTTCAGCTACCTGGATGGGGTCGTTTCCGAACTGCAGCCCGCCCTTTTTTACATTTGGGCAGGAAATATTGAGTTCGTAGCCCGCCAGGCCTTCGGCATCCTCCAGTACGCGGATCACCTCGATGTAGTCCTCAAGGCAGTAGCCGAAGACGTTGGCCAGCACCGCTGTATCGTATTTTCGTAGTACGGGCAGCTTTTCCGCGACGAAAGCGCGGACACCCACGTTTTGCAAGCCGACGGCATTGAGCATGCCGGAGGGGGTTTCACAGAGCCGCGGCGCCGGGGCGCCTTCGATGGGTTCGCGGGAAAGACCTTTGGTCACGAAGCCGCCAAGGCGGTCGAGATCGACTAAGTGGGCAAACTCAACGCCATAGCCGAAGGTTCCGCTGGCAGCGAGAACGGGATTCCGCAGGCGTAGGGCGCCAATCTGTACGCTGAGATCGACAGGGTCCGCGGCACTCACTTCGGCCAAAGCTTACCACGAAGCGGGTCGAAGGCGCTGAATGCGTTACTTGGTGAGCGCTTGCGCCAGGACGTGACCGTCGCGCGACGCCAGGGTGACGCCGCATAGCGCTGCCAGGGTAGGGGCCAGGTCTGCCGGGGTTACGTCGTCAAAGTATTCGCCGTGCCGGATGCCGAAGCCCATGAACAGAAGCGGGACGCGCTGATCGTAGTTGTACGGGGTGCCGTGGCCGGTGCCGTAGGACCGCACTCTTCCTACCGGAGTGCCATCCATAAGCCAGTATGGCTTGGGGACAATGAAGAGGTCTCCGCTACGGCCAGGGAAATAGCCGTCGGCCATGGCGCGGCGCGTGGGGCTTTGCGTGGCTGGACGATTTTGCAATTGTTCAGCGAGGAAGACTTCTGCTACTCCGGGTTGCGCTAATGCCGCTGCCGTCACCGCGCGGATGGCCTTGGGGTCCTGCTTCAATTTTTCGTACACATCCGGGGCAAAATAAACATCGCTGCCGGTCACTCGCGCGATTGCAGGCTTTGCGAGGTGGAACGGCTCCAGCGCCTTTTCCATTTTGTCTTGCAGCTCGGCAAGGCGAAGTACGCCGGCGTCTGCGCCGGTTTTCTGCATATCTTCGGGAATGGGGACAACGCCGTGGTCGGCGCTGAGCGCCACGACATAGCCGCCGCGTCCGACTTTCTTGTCGAGATAAGCAAAGAGATCCCCTAAATCTTTGTCCAAACGAGCAAGAATGTCTTGAATTTCCCAGCTACGCGGACCGAAATCATGGCCGACATAATCCAGGGAGGAATAGGCAACGCCCAGGAAATCGGTGCCGCCACCCTTGCCGAGCCCCAGCGAATCGACGGCTGACTCCGCAAATTTTGTCAGATACGCGTCGGCAAAAGGGCTCGATGCCCATTGCTTGTAGAATGTCGCATCCGGCTCCGCAGCGGCGGCTTTACCTCGCAACGGGTGCGGAAAAGTCAGGCCCCAGCCTTCGGGGGCGACGGCGCCGCCGGCCTTTTCGTCGTACCAATAGGAGCCATCCGGGAGCGCGCGCGTCCAGGTCTTGCCGTAATCATCTTTAATAGGATGGCTTTTGGCGTACTGCTCGACGAACGGCACAGCGCCGTAAACGCTAGATGTTACCCAACCGCCGTCATCGGCCCAGGTAACAGCGTCGGCCCTGTGTCCGGCCATGGTAATGGCTGCGCGCGCCTTCAGCGAAAAGGTGACCACGCGCGTGGCGCCACTGGTCTGGTATTTCAACTCCTCGGCAAAAGCGGGCAATGCCATGCGCCAGGCGCTGTCGCCGCCCTGTGCAGAGGCGCCGGCGTATCCCGAATTTTTCGCGTTCGGATCGGCTGTGCAGGTCACTAAATTCCGGGTCTCGCGGTCCCACCAGGCATTGGCCACGATGGCGTGTGTGGCGGGGAGCGCTCCGGTGGAGATGGTCGCGTGGCCTACGCAAGTCTCGGTGGCAGCGTAGGAATAGGCAGCGTCGCGAAACCAGGCGCCTTCCTCGATTAGGCGGCGGAGACCTCCGGTCCATTGCGGTAGGAATTTATCGACATAGTCGCCGCGCATCTGATCGACAACCAAGAGCACCACCAGTTTGGGGCGCGCGTGCGCATTCTTGATGGCCACAACGGGCGCGCCCTTTGCAGCCGCGGCGCGTGCCGGGGAGGGGGATGCACTCTGCCCCCGGGACGATGGCACAGATGCGATGGCGAACGCCGCCCAAGTCAGCCATTTTCTTAGCATTGACGCGTGAGTCTTATGGTCTCTGTGAAGCATGCTCACCTCTTTTGCAGCGCGGCAGTGTATCACGGCCACTTTGCGGCTCCTTCTCGCGATTTTTCCGCGTCGGCTGCTCGTCGGTGCTCCTTGTGCTAGGATTACGCGACCATGCGCATCGTTGAAAGAGCGCAGCTTATGTCTGCGCCCGAGATCGACCGCACGTTGCAGCGGCTGGCGCACGAAATCGTGGAAAAAAGCGGCGGCACCAAGCATCTGGCGCTGATCGGTATTCGGCGGCGCGGCGTGCCGCTGGCGCAGAGGATTGCGTGGGCCATGCGCGGCATCGATGGCGTAGATGTGCCGGTGGGCACGCTGGACATCACGCTGTACCGCGATGATTTGTCGAAGGTTGCATCGCACGCCGTGTTGCAGAGCTCGGACATTCCCTTCGGCGTGGACAACATGGACCTGGTGCTGGTGGACGACGTTTTGTATACGGGCCGCACGATTCGCGCGGCGATGAATGGGCTCTTTGATTTGGGCCGGCCGAAGCGCGTGTCGCTCTGTGTGCTGATCGATCGCGGGCATCGCGAGATGCCCATCGAGGCGCAGTTTACCGGTCGCGTGGTGCAGACCAGCAATACCGAGATTATTGAGGTGCGGCTGCGCGAGATAGACAACGAAGAGCGTGTGGTGCTGGTTGATCGGGTGGAGGGATAGGCGTTGGCGACAGGTTGGCGGTGCATCGGTTGGGGCCCTTCGGCTATCCTTATCGGATAGCCTCAGGATGACACTGTGCCTTTAGAGGTTGCTGGTGGCGAAGATTTCAAGATCGCGCTAAAAAGTTAGAGTGAAAATGTGACCCATCGGTTTCGAGACCTGCTTGCGCTTGAACCGCTCTCGGCGGACGAACTCACTTTTCTTCTCGATCGAAGCAAGCCGTTCCAGGAAATCCAGAAGCATCCCCTGAAGAAATTGGCCACCTTACGGGGCAAGACCGTGGCGTTGGCCTTTTTTGAAAGCTCTACGCGCACGCGCATTAGCTTTGGAACCGCGGCGTCGCGGCTTGGTGCGGACACCATGAACCTGCAAGCAGAGGCATCGAGCCTGAAAAAGGGTGAGTCTCTGCTCGATACGGTACACACGCTGAACGCCATGAAGCCGGACTGCCTGGTATTGCGCCATGGCGCTTCCGGCGCTGCGGACTTTGTGGCTCGGCATCTGGATATCCCGGTGATCAACGCGGGTGACGGCACGCACGAACATCCTTCACAAGGTTTGCTGGATGCGCTCACCATTCGCGACCGGAAGGGCAAAATCGACAATTTGAATGTCACGATTCTTGGGGACATCCAGCACAGCCGCGTGGCGCGCTCGGATATTCATCTGCTTGGAAAGTTCGGCTGCCGCATTACGCTTTGCGGTCCGGCGATGTGGGTGCCTCGCGAGTTGGAGCAAATCGCTCCGAAGGGAGCACAGATCCGCCGGGTTTTCGGCATTGAAGAAGCGCTGGAAGGGACGGACGTTGTGATCGTGCTGCGGGTGCAAACGGAGCGGTTGCACGAGCCCGCGCTCTCGGCGAGTGATTACGTCCTGCTATATCAACTGAATGGCGAGCGCCTGCGCCGTGCCAACCGGGATGCGATCGTGCTGCATCCGGGACCAATGAACCGCGGCATCGAGATTTCGCCGGAAGTCGCCGACGGCGCGCAGTCGTGCGTGCTGGATCAAGTGACAAATGGCATCGCGGTACGCATGGCCTTGCTCTTTCTGGTGATTGCCGGTAACGAAGAGGGAATGCATCCAACCAGTGGAGCAGTGGCCACGGACATAACGGACGCGTCGCATGCTTCTCGTTAAGAATGGGCGAGTGGTCGATCCCGCGCGCAGCGTGGACGCTATCCTCGACGTTTTGCTGGACGGCGAGCGAATCGCTGAGGTTGCGCCGGCCGGGAAGATTTCTTCGACCAACGGCTTCGAGGTATTCGACGCCGGCGGCCTGCTTGTCGCTCCCGGTTTTATTGACCTCCATGCGCATCTCCGCGAACCCGGGCAGGAATCTTCCGAAACGATTGAAACGGGAACACGCGCTGCGGCCCGCGGAGGGTTCACCGCGGTTTGCTGCATGCCGAACACAAAACCGGTGAACGACACCGCGAGTGGGACGCGATTCATTCTCGATCGCGCGAAAGCGTGCGTCGGCGTGCGCGTGTGGCCCATTGGCGCGGCAACTGTGGGCAGCAAAGGTGAAGCGATCGCGGAAATCGCGGCCATGAAGCAAGCGGGAGTGCTTGCGGTCAGCGACGATGGAAAACCGATCGCCACGGCTAAACTTGCGCGCCACGTCATGGACTATTGCTGTTCGCTGGACATCCCAGTGATCGAGCACGCCGAAGATGTTTCGATCGCTGCCGGGGCTGTGATGCGTGA
>CATPAM010000118.1 GCA_955651735.1 Candidatus Acidiferrales bacterium
CGCGCGCCGCGGCCGTTGCCGGTAGCGCCACTCCGATTTGATTGCCCAGATCGAGCGCCAAACCCAGGTCCTTGTGCATCAGTCGCAGCGGAAAGCTGGGTTTGTACTCCCCTTTCAAAAGGTTTGGCGCTTTTATGTCCAGCACTCCGGAGCGCGCCATGCTCGATTGCATTACTTCTACTAGGCCTTCGCCTTTCAGCCCGGCACCGGTGACCAGTGCCAGCGCTTCGGCCAGCGCATCCACTTGCAGCGCAAGAATCAGGTTCATCGCCAGCTTGATCGTTTGCCCGGCGCCATGGGGACCGAGATGAAACCAGCGCTTCCCCAGAACACCGAGAATGGGCTCAACCGCCTTCAGCGTCTCGGCTTCTCCTCCGACCATGAAGACCAACTCGCCCTTCTTCGCGCCCCAGTCGCCGCCGGTAACCGGCGCATCGAGGAAGCGCACTTTGCGTTCCGCGCAGACCGATGCAATTTTTCTCGCCAAGGCAGGCGACACGGTGCTGGAGTCAATGTACGTGCCGCCCGGTTTCATCCCGGCCAGTGCGCCGGAATCTTTGCCGTTCGTTCCCCAAAGCACGCCTTCCAGCGCCGGCGGGTCGCTGACCATGGTTATCAGAACCTCCGAAGCCGCGGCGACTTCCTTCGGCGAAACCGCTAGGGTTGCTCCGAGCGCCACCAGTTCCTTCGCGCGTGTAGCCGTGCGATTCCAGACGGTCAAGGGAAAACCGGCCTTTAATAAATTCATACCAATGGGCTGGCCCATCAAACCAAGGCCAATCAAGCCAACTTTCGTTTTCGAACTGGCAGCGGATTCCACAAGAGGTCTCCTATGCGAAGTAGGTCGTGAAGCTGGGATCCGAGTCGATTGTACAGGTTTGACCAAGAATGCAGGAACGCAATTGCCGGCCAATCGTTGGCTAATTTAGGGTTGGCTTGGCCAAGGATCTAAGCGGTCTTGGGCCGGTTGCGCAGTGGGAGCAGCGCGGGCGTGCCGGCGGAAGCGCCGGCTGCGGTGCGAGAACCTTGATCCGTTGGCTCCATCTTCATGGCTGTCACGCTTGCCTTGCCAGGGTCGCCAACCTTTTCGTCCTCGCTCTTTTCTTCCAAACGCACAATAAATTGATACGGAATTTCCCAGCGGAAGTGTCTTTGCTGCCCGTGTTGCACCAGGCTCTGTTCCAGGAAAATAGAGCGGCCCGAATCAGCGACAAAAATGCCCGATGCGGGCAGCAGCACGTCGCCGGCGCGGTAATGCACCTCGACCCTGCGCCCTAAAAAAGCGGAATAACGGGCCATACTCGTTCCAGTGTCGAGGGCCGTAGTAAGGGGGTCAATAGTACGGACGGACTCCCCCAAAAGATCTGTGGAAAAGGCTGAAAGTGCCCGACGTTGCGGCGCAGATCCGGAGCAAAGCGCACCACGCAATCCTTGACTTTTTCCGTGAGCGAGCTATTGTCATGCGTTCTGGTTATGTCCGAAGAGGAGAGAATCATGCGGAAGTGGTGCGGCTGGCTGCTGGTCGGTTTAGTGGCGGTGCTGGGGCTGCCCGCGCTTGCTCAAACGCCTAAGACGAGCAAAACGTATGTGCTGAAGGCCGCGCGGATGTTCGACGGCAAGAGTAACGCACTGTCGACTCCCGGCTTGGTTGTGGTCTCAGACGGAAAAATTGCCGGCGTCGGCGCGAAGGCCGAAATTCCCGCGGGAGCGGAAACAATTGATCTCGGCGACGCCACCCTTCTGCCTGGCTTCATCGACGCCCACACACACCTGACCTCCATGTATTCCGACGATTGGAAGCAGAACACGATCGATCGCCTGCAGAAAACCGTTGCCGAACAGGCGCTGGACGCCAGCGCGAACGCGCGCGTAACCCTCATGGCAGGCTTTACAACCGTGCGAGACGTCGGCTCCAGCGATTATCTCGATGTTGGCTTGCGCAACGCCATTCGCGACGGCGTGGTACCCGGTCCCCGCATGTTCGTTACCGTGCACGCGCTCGGCTCGACAGGCGGCCATTGCGACCACAACGGCGGCTTCCGCCAAGGACTTTTCGGAAAAGAGAGCGATCCCCTGGACGGTGTGATCAACGGACCGGATCAGGCTCGTTACGCCGTCCGGCTCGATCACAAGTATGGCGCAGACATTATCAAAGTGTGCGCAACCGGCGGCGTCCTTTCGCTGACCGATGACGTCGACACGCCGCAGCTCACGCAGGAAGAGCTGAACGCCATCGTCGATGAAGCTCACGCACTGCGGCGTAAAACCGCCGCCCACGCGCACGGCAACGAAGGCGCCAAGCGCGCCGTCCTCGCGGGCATCGATTCCATCGAGCATGGCTCCTTCGTGCAAGACGAAACGCTCGACATGATGAAGCAGCGCGGCACCTATCTTGTCCCAACGCTTATCGCTGGCGAAAGCCTGGGCGAAAAAATCGACAAAGGCATGTATTTGCCTCCCGCTATTGTTGCGAAAACGCGCGCCGCGTTGGCCTCGCGCTCACAAATGTTTCAACATGCTTTGGCGAAAGGCGTAAAAATCGGGTTCGGTACGGACGCTGCCGTCTATCAGCATGGCCGCAATGCCGAAGAGTTTCACTTGATGGTCGATCTCGGCATGAAGCCTATCGATGCTCTGCGTTCCGCGGCCCTGGCCGACGCCGAACTTCTGGGCCTACAGGACAAGATCGGCACGCTGGACGCTGGCAAACTCGCGGATATCGTGGCCGTCCCCCACAACCCCGCGGAAAATATCCGCCAAACCGAAAAGGTATTCTTCGTCATGAAAGAAGGCGTGATCTATCGGAATGATCACAGCGGGCCGCAGCGCTGACCGCAGCCTGTTATGACCGAACTAGCCAGCACGTCGCCTCGGAGTTCGCCGGCCATTTTGAAGATATCGCTGCGAAGCTCCACAAGTGGGTTGACCCGCTTGCGAACGAACATTTCTCGCGAAACCCGCACTCCTACGGAAACAGTGCCGGACATCTGCTACGGCATCTCACGGGCAATCTCAATTACTACATCGGCGCGCAAATTGCAGCGACCGGCTACGTTTCGCGATCGTGATCGTGAATTCACGGAAAGCGGCTCGACCAGCCAAGGACGAGGTCGTGTGCACCTTTGACCGCGCGTTTCAGTTGGTCGTGGACACTATTCGCAAACAGTCACCGGAAACTTGGAGCGCCGCTTATTCCGCAGAGCGCAACTGGGAAAAGAATCGGTTCGCTATCATCCTGAGCTGCGCCGCTCACGCCGACCACCACATCGGTCAATCATTTACCTCAGCAGAGAACTCGCGGCCCAGACTGCACGAAAAGCTACACCTTAGATGAGCCTGAGTTGAGGTCTTCCATTCCATCTCTGATGCGATCCTCGCGCGGCAATTCCTTAGCGGTTACAATTCTCTAGCGCTGAATGAACTCGTCCCTCGAGCTTTCCAACATGTCCGCCGCCGGTCCGTCTCCTGGCGGCTGGCGGCTAGCTCTTCTTCTTTCATTGTGTGTTTCCCTGCTCATCGTCGCCCCCTTCTTCTGGCGCGGCAGTGCTTCCGGCCATGATTTCGAGTTCCACGCCACCTCCTGGCTCGACGTTGCCGCGCAGTGGAAACAGGGGATTTTCTATCCGCGCTGGACAGACTGGGCCAATCACGGCTTTGGCGAGCCGCGCTTCATTTTTTATCCGCCGCTCTCTTGGCTGCTGGCCCCCGCGCTGAGCCTTTTCATTCCGTGGGATTACGTGCCTGTGGCTTTCATTGTTTTGGTGCAGACTTTCGCCGGGCTATCCGCATTTGCTTTTGCGCGCCGAATGCTGCCGCGAAATTCGGCGCTTTTCGCCGCCGCCTGCTATACAGCGAACCCCAACGCCCTGCTGATGATTTATTTCCGCAGCGACTATGCCGAGCTGCTGGCCTCGGCTTTCTTCCCCCTGCTCTTTCTCGCGGCTCTACAACTTGCGAACGTTGTAGAGGCTCGCCGCGGGTCTTGGTTACGCACGCTAGTCTTGTTTTCCGCAACATTCGCCGCGGTTTGGCTATCCAACGCCCCCGCCGGCGTCATGGCCACGTATTCCGTGACATTGCTGTTCGCCAGGGCGGCTCTGGTCCACAAGTCCTGGGCACCGCTGCTCCGCTGCACAATTGGCTTGACGCTCGGCTTCGGCCTCGCCGCGTTCTACATCGTCCCCGCGGCATACGAGCAGCGCTGGGTCAACATCGCGCAAGCGCTCTCGCCCGGACTGCTTCCATCCGAAAATTTCTTGTACACCGCCAGCAACGACCCCGAGCACACCTTCTTCAACTACATCGCCTCCACCATCGCCGTAGCCATCATCGTTTTTACAGGCATTGCTGCCATCGTCGTGCGCCGCAAAAGCGCACAACCAGGCGCCCCACCAGCTCAAGACAAAATCTGGAGCACATTTCTGCTCCTCGCCGCCGTCAGCACTGCCTTGATGCTGCGCTTCACCTCTGCCCTCTGGCAGCTCCTACCCAAGCTGCGCTTCGTGCAATTCCCCTGGCGCTGGATGTCCATTCTCACCATCCCGTTTATCTATTTTCTTGCCGCCGCCGTTGCTCGGCGCCGTTTCCCCTGGCTTTGGATCGTCGCGACGTTAGCCCTACTAACAAGCACCGCCGTCTTTCTCGCTCAGCACACCTGGTGGGACGACGAAGACTTCTCCACCCTGCGCGCGACCATCGCCAGCGGCGAAGGTTTCGATGGCACCGACGAGTACGACCCCATCGGCGACGATCATTACAACCTCCCGGCAAGAACGCCTCGCGCGCAAGTTCTTCCGCCAAGTGAAGACCCCGAGAGCCCAGCCGCGACCACCGCCGCAACTCCCCCGAAAATTGTCATTGAACGCTGGACACCAGAACGCAAAATCGTGCGCGTCGAATCCCCGCGGCCCGCGCGTCTAGCCCTACGGTTGCTGAACTACCCAGCCTGGCAGGTTCAGGTAAGCGGCTCTCGTATCCAACCCGCGTCAGCGGATGACTCAGGCCAAATGATCGTCCCTCTACCGGCGGGGCAATCGCGCGTCACCGCGCGCTTCACACGCACACGAGACAGAATCCTGGGCGCAATTATCAGCATCCTCAGCTTGCTGGTTGGAGTGTTCTTATTCTGGTGGGGCGGCCGCAGCCGAAAATCGCTGGCCGCTTAGCGCCGATCAACCGTGGGATGGCGCACGTCCTGACCCTGCACCATGTAGATCACATCCTCGGCAATATTTGTAGCGTGGTCGCCAATCCGCTCCAGGTTTTTCGCCACCAGGATCAGCTCAAACGCCGGAAATACCACGCTGGAGTCCCCCATCATGTAGGTAAGCAACTCGCGGAAAATCTGGTCGCGAAAGTGGTCTACCTGGTCGTCCATCGCCAGAACTTTTTGCGCCAGCTCCACATCGCGCCGCACCAGCGCGTTTAGCGAGTCTCGCATCATCTCTTCTGCAACTTCACTCATGCGCGGCAAGTCCACATACGGCTTGACACGCGGATGCCGCAAAATGCGCAACGACGCTTGCGCGATGTTCACCGCTTGGTCTCCGATGCGCTCCAAGTCGTTGTTGATGCGAGACACCGCCAGCACCAGCCGCAAGTCCGTGGCCATTAGCTGGTGCAGCGCCAATAGCTGCACCACGCGATCGTCGATTTCGATTTGCAGCTCATTAATCGCGTCCTCTTCATCCAACACGCGTTTGGCAAGTTGTTCGTCGGAATCCAGCACGGAATGCACCGCCTGATGCACAGCGCGCTCCGCCAGGCTGCCCATCCACAGCAGCCGCTCCTTCAATTCGTTCAAATCTCGCTCGAAATGGCGTTCCATCAATCGATCCTTCAAAACCTAGGACTGCTGGCCCGAACTCGATCTTCCCAACCTCAGCCAAAACGCCCGGTGATATACGCTTCCGTCCGCGCATCCCCAGGCGTGGTGAATAACTGCGGCGTCGGACTGAACTCGATCAACTGCCCCAGCAGCAGGAATGCCGTGAAGTCGCTCACGCGCGCCGCTTGCTGCATGTTGTGCGTCACGATCACGATCGTGCAGAGGTCCTTCAACTGCACCAGCAGCTCTTCGATCTTCGCTGTGCTGATAGGGTCCAGCGCCGAACACGGCTCGTCCAGCAAAAGCACCTCCGGCTCCACCGCCAAAGCCCTCGCGATACACAGCCGCTGCTGTTGCCCGCCGGAAAGTTCGTACGCCGATTTGTGCAGATGCTCCTTTACTTCATCCCACAGCGCCGCGTGCCGCAAGCTCTTTTCCACCGCCTCCGAAATCGGCAGCTTCGATCCGTTAATCCGCAGTCCGTACGCCACATTGTCAAAAATCGATTTCGGAAACGGGTTCGGCCGCTGAAACACCATGCCCACCCGCCGCCGCAACTGCGTCACATCTTGCGCCAAAATATTCTGTCCATCCAGGGTGATTTCGCCTTCTAGCCGCGCGTGGCGCACCGTCTCGTACATGCGGTTCAGGGTCCGCAGCAGTGTGGACTTCCCGCAGCCCGATGGCCCAATGAGCGCCGTAACTTTACTCGTCGCCACCCCCAGGCTGACGTCAAACAGCGACTGCTTCGGACCATAGAAAAAGTTCACTTTGCTGACGCTCATGCGCAGCGGCAAAGCCGCTGTGGCTTCTCGGCCGATCGCCCCGGTCTGGCTTGGTGTGATGTTTACAGACACTGCCGGCCTCACTGATGCATGCATATTACGCCCTCGGAACCGCGATGCCGCGAGCCAGGACCGCCCGCGCAACAATATTAATGACCAGAATCAATCCCAGCAACACCAGCCCCGCGGCCCAAGCTTGCCGATGCCAGTCCTCGTACGGTGCGAGAGCATACCTGAAAATCATCTCCGGCAGCGAGGCCGTCGGCTGATTCCAGCCGGGACTCCAGAATCGGTTTCCCAAAGCCGTGAACAGCAACGGTGCTGTTTCTCCCGCCACGCGCGCAAATGCCAGCAGCACCGCCGTAAGAATGCCTCGATAGGCGGCCGGCACGATCACTGTTGCGATCGTCTTCCACTTGCTCGCCCCCAGCGCCATCGCTGCTTCCCGCAGGGCACGCGGTACCGCCAGCAGGAACTCTTCGGTGCTGCGCAACGTGATGGGAATCATCATCAGGCCCAGCGCGAAGCCGCCCGCCAGGGTCGAAAAATGCTTGAACGGCAGCACCGCCAGGCTGTACGCAAAAATCCCGATCACGATCGACGGCACGCCATTCAGCAAGTCCGCCGCATACCGCACGACAAACGCCACTTTGCTGCCGCTGAACTCCGCCAGGTAAATCGCCCCCAGAAAGCCAATCGGCACGCCCAGCAACGAAGCCAGCAACAACATCTTCGCGCTGCCCACAATCGCATTGGCCATGCCGCCGCCGGTCTCTCCCACCGGCTTTGGCAGCTTCGTGAAGAAGCTCCAGTTGATCGACGTTCCGCCGTGATAGACAAGGTACCCAAGAATGAAAAACAGAACGCTCACTGCTACCAGCGCGCACACCCCAGTCATCGTCAACATGAAGCCGCTCACGAACTTCCGCCAGCGCAGCCGCGGGCTCATGCGTTAGCTGTCCCGCTGCCGCGTTGCGAGGTGATCACGATCATTAGTCGCGCCAGTCCATTCAACAAAAACGTCAGTAGAAACAGCACCAGGGCCAGCTCGATCAGCGCCTGCAGGTGAAGATCGCCGGTCGCTTCGGTGAACTCGTTCGCGATGACCGCCGCAATCGAATACCCAGGCGAAAACAACGAAGCGCTAATCGTCGGCGTATTCCCGATGACCATCGTCACCGCCATTGTTTCGCCGAGAGCCCGCGCCAACGCCAGAAAAATCGAGCCCATAATGCCTGTCCGCGCGAACGGCACCACCACTTTCCACGTCGATTCCCAGTGCGTTGAGCCCAAACTTAGCGCCGCCTCCCGCTGGTCCCGCGGTACGGACATCAATATTTCGCGCGACACCGAAATAATGTACGGGATCACCATGATGGCCAGCACGATGCCTGCCGTCAGAAATCCGACCCCATACGCCGGCCCGGAAAACAACGGCAAAAATCCCAGCGTATTCTTCAGCACCGGTTGCACATAGTCCCGCATCAAGGGCACCACAATAAAAACGCCCAGCAGTCCATAGATAACGCTCGGCACCGCGGCCAGCAAATCGATGAAAAATTCCAGCGCGTCGGACAACCGCGCCGGCGCAAGTTCAGCCAGAAAAATCGCCGCACCGATTCCCAGCGGCACCGCAATCACCAGCGAAACGGTCGCCGTGACTAAGGTCCCGTAGATGAACGGCAGCGCCCCAAACTGATTCGCGATCGGGTCCCACACGCGAGTGAAAAAGAACTGCAACCCGAACTTGTGCCGCGCCAGCGCTGAATCGTGCCACAACTCCCAAATCAGCAACAGTGTGACCAGCACCGTCGACGCCGCAAACAAAAACGTAATCAGCCGCGCGATTTCATCTCCTTCGCGCAGCCTCCTCAGAAATGAACGCGAGCCCGATATCGGGCTCGCGCTCGGAACGATCGTAGTTGAAGCCATTGTTTCCTTGAATCGTCCTCGTTACTGGACCTTCGCCAGCGCCATCTCTTCCTTAGCGATCACTTCTTTAGGCAGCTTCGCATAAGACAACTGCTCAGTGTAGTTCTGCCCGTCGGTCAGCATCCATTTCACGAACGCCTTGATCGCGTCACGTTTCGCCGCGTCCGAGAATCTCTCCGGAATTAAAAGCCACGTAAAGCTCGCGATCGGGTAAGCCGTCTTGCCCGGCGGGTCGGTGATCGAAACCCGGAAATCATCCGGCATCGTCTTGGCCACAGCCGCTGCAGCCGCGCTGACGCTGGCTAGATCGGCTTTGACAAAAACGCCTGAAGAGTTCTTAACATTTCCGTAGGGAATATTGTTAGATACTGCGTAGATCAGTTCCACGTAACCAATCGAATTGGGCGCATTCTTGATCTGACCGGTAACCCCCTCATTGCCCTTGCCACCAAGACCCACGGGCCAGTTAACCGAGGCACCCTTGCCGACTTTGCTTTTCCATTCTTCGCTGACCTTCGAGAGGTAATCGGTCCAAATGTAAGTGGTGCCGCTGCCATCCGAGCGGTGCACCACCACGATGTCACTACCGGGAAGGTTCACTCCTTTGTTCGCCGCGACGATTGCTGGGTCGTTCCATTTTGTTATCTTCCCCAGGAAGATTCCAGCCAAGGCTTCAGGAGTGAAATTCAGAGCAGTTGAAACGCCAGGGATGTTATACGTCGGCACGTCGGCGCCGAGCACCGTTGGAAAATGCAAAATCCCGAATCCGTGCTTCTCTTGAAATGCTTTTATCTGCTCATCGTTCATCGGACCGTCGGAGGCGCCAAAATCGACGGTGCCTTCTGTCACCTGCCTGATTCCTCCGCCCGACCCGATCGATTGATAGTTAATTTCTACCGTAGGATTTTTCTTTTGATATTCATCAAACCATTTTGAATAAATCGGATACGGAAATGTCGCGCCTGCTCCGTTGATAGAAAGCGCGGCATGCACCAAAACAGCCGCCATCATTGTGAGAGCGAGGGTAACCACGCTCACGCCTACAATTCGCTTCATGTATTTCTCTCCATCTTCACGATTTACCGACTGATGCTCCCCAGTGTCCCCCTCCTGTGTTACAGCATTGTTACAATCGCCGTCGCTTCTGTTGAAACTCGATTTTTCCCGAACATTTCCGTAAGCCTACGGCCCCAAAGGGCTTACCAAGCACCCTGCACGGTCAGGCGGCATGCTCCCATGGATAGCGCTTCGCTGCCATTTGCCAGGTCGCCCGAACACTGCCTGCCTCACATCCAGTTCTTGTTCATCGGCTCGCGTCTTTGCTCCACGCTTCTTTCGGACCTCACCTCACAGTTCGGCCCTTGCGCTTCGCTATCACTTCACCTCCATCTGGTTGTGAAGAGGACTTGCACCTCCCAGCTGTCGGACATGCTCGGCACATCAAAAAGAATCGAGGGCAGCCCCGCAAAGGGCTGCCCTCGATTTCCTCTCTACTTTTCTACTCTACTTGCGCTCGACTCTAGGGTATGTAGTAGCGGAACGACGTCCAAATCATATTGTCGACCGCCTTCGGCGAAACGCCCGGCGTGCCCGCTGGCAGCCCGCCGCTCCCGGACCATCCGCTCTTCGTGATGTAGGAATACGCGATGCCCCATCGCATTCCGCCTTTCGGTCCGTTGTAGAACTTGTGCCAGAACCCCAGCGTCCCTTCCGTGATGATTCGGATGTCTCCCGCGCAAGTCCCGCCCGTCGCCGGTGTAAACGATCCCGTCGGAGGCCGTTCCGTGCTGCATCCGCTATTATTCGCCGCGGGATTTCCGTATCCGCCGATTCCCGTCGTCGAAATCGTCGTCTTGGTTGTCGCTGGATATGCCGGTTGTGCACCTGAGGCCGGAATCGCCGGCGTCGCGGTCACCGTAACGCTGCTGTACCCGGTATATCCGGCGCGAAACGCGTATTCGGACCCGCCGTAAAGGTAAATGTCCAGTTTCGGATTCGGATGGAATTCCAGCACGCCCAATCCGTGCGCCGTGCGAATCAACGCCGCAGAGCCATCCGGCCGGAACGTCTCGTCCGCAAGCTGTGCCGAGCCATACCGCCCGATGCCGTCGCCGGCCACGCCCTTCAGGCCGAAGTCCAGCTTCTTGTTGAACAGCGGTACACGCAAGCTTGCGCCCAATCCGCCGCCAGTTCGCGTGTCGTCAAACGCTCCAAGCGCGCTCGGTGCCGTTGACGCATCCACTGGGCAAGCCAAAACCGTCGGCGTTGCCGGCGCTGGAGTATTTCCGGCGTTCGTTCCCACCACGCTGCACGGGAAAATCCTGTTCCGAAACGTGCTGATAATCCCGAACAGCTCGTAATGGCCGTAACCCGGATCCGCCGCCGCCTTGATAATGATGTCCGGCGCCTTGTTCACCGTATATCCGGTCGCATCAAACGCGTTGAGCAACCCTCCAGCCTGTCCAGGAGCGTTGATGAAGAAGTTCTGCGACGTCGTCACCGCGCCCACCGCGTTCGTGCTGGTGAACGTCGTGAACCCGCGTCCGCCCAGCGTCGCTTGTGGACCTTCCACCGATAGCCCCAGCGCAAACTTCCCGCCGAAGTCCTTCACGACGCGGAAAGCATATTGCCGCGCCCACGTGAAGCCCACCACGTATTGCGGATCGATCATCATTGGCAGCGCTTCCTGGCGATTTTGAATTCCCTTGCGGTCCTCCGTCGCCAGCGTCCACATTTGCCCGCCGGTGAACGACCATCCGCTGTCCAGCGCCAACTGCCCCCAGACTTGCCGCTGCCGGAATGGATAGCTGTTGATCTGCCGGTTGTTCGACGTCACACCCGCGATCAGGAAGTCACCCTCATAGTAGCCGGTCAGCTTGGCGCTCCCGCCCTTTGATACAAAAACCACCTACCCCCCCAATTCCCCCCCTGTGAAGTACGACTCCCCACCCTACGACAGCGAGTTCCCCGGAACCGGAAAATACGTGACCGACGATTTCATGTCCGCCGAATA
>CATPAM010000119.1 GCA_955651735.1 Candidatus Acidiferrales bacterium
CATTTAGCTTGGTGATGATCCTCACCGTGGCCCTCGCCTGGCTAATCATCAAGGGCGTCGGAATCTGGGGCATCAACATTCCCATCGGCTGGGGCTTTGCGATCGTCAACTTCGTCTGGTGGATTGGTATTGGCCACGCCGGCACTTTGATTTCGGCCATCCTGTTTTTGCTGAACCAGAAATGGCGCACCTCCATCAACCGCTTCGCGGAAGCCATGACCCTCTTTGCCGTGGCCTGCGCCGGCATTTTCCCGCTCATCCACACCGGCCGCCCGTGGATGGCCTATTACATGTTCCCGTATCCCAGCACCATGGGCTTGTGGCCGCAATTTCGCAGCCCGCTCATCTGGGACGTTTTTGCCGTCTCTACCTACGGCACGGTTTCCCTGCTTTTCTGGTTTGTGGGGCTGATACCCGACCTCGCCACGCTGCGCGACCGCGCCCTCACCAAGCCTATGCAGATCATTTACGGCATGCTCGCCATGGGCTGGCGCGGCTCCGCGCGTCATTGGCACCGCTATCAATCCGCGTATTTGCTTCTCGCCGGTCTGGCCACGCCTCTGGTCCTTTCCGTGCACACCGTGGTGAGCTTCGACTTTGCCATTGCCATCGTTCCTGGCTGGCACACTACGATTTTCCCGCCCTACTTCGTTGCCGGCGCCATCTATTCCGGTTTTGCCATGGTACTCACCATCGCCATTCCTCTTCGCAAAGCCTACGGCCTCGAGGACTTCATCACCATGCGTCACCTTGAGAACATGGCTATGGTGATGCTCGCCACCGGCCTCATCGTCGCCTACGGCTACTTCTTCGAATATTTCATGTCCATTTACAGCGCCAACAAGTTCGACCTGTATCTGACGCACATGCGTTTTCATGGCCCGTACAGTCACTTTTACTACGCGTTGATTCTCTGCAATATTCTGACGCCACAATTGCTGTGGTTCCACAAGGCCCGCACCAACATCCCACTGCTCTTCGTGATGTCGCTGGTCGTCAACCTCGGCATGTGGCTCGAGCGCTTCGTTATCGTGGTCATCAGCCTGACTCGCGATTTCATGCCTTCCGCTTGGGGCCGCTACTCCGCGACGGTTTGGGATTACGCGACGTTTGCCGGAACCATTGGCCTTTTCGTGATGTTGCTGTTCCTCTTTGTGCGCGTGATGCCCGCAATTTCGATCGCCGAGATGCGCGAATTGGTCGCCGAAACCTCCGAGGACCACGAGTGATTGAACATCGCTCACATGTTTACGGGGTCGTGGCCGAGTTCAAGACCGAGCACGAGCTTGTCCACGCGGTGGAGAAAACTCGCGAGGCCGGCTATCGCCGCATCGAAGCGTACACGCCTTTTCCGGTTGAGGGGCTCGCGGAAGCGCTCGCTCTAAAGCGCAACAACGTGCCGCTGATTACGTTGATCGGCGGCCTCACCGGTGGGCTGGGCGGATTCTTCTTTCAGTACTGGGTATGCGTTATCGCTTATCCACTCAACATTGGCGGACGCCCGCTCAACAGTTGGCCCGCCTTTATTCCCGTCACCTTCGAGCTGACCGTGCTCGGCGCCGCGCTCTCCGCCGTGTTTGGCATGCTGGCATTGAACGGGCTTCCCCGCCCGCATCATCCGCTCTTCAATGTGCACCGTTTCGTCAAGCACGCCACCTCCGATCGCTTCTTCTTGTGCATCGAGGCGCGCGACCCGAAGTTCCACCTTAAGGACTCAGCCCACTTTTTGAAGGGGCTCAACGCCTCGCACATCAACGAGGTGGAAGATGACTAGCACCTCGGCAACGAACTCGAATTCGCGGTGTTTCGCAATGGCTTGTGTGGCGGCCTCGTTTGTCTTGCTCGCGGGGTGCAGCCTGAAGCAGGATATGGCGCAGCAACCCAAGAATCGACCGCTTTCGCCTTCCGATTTCTTCACCGATGGCCGCTCCGCCCGCCCGTTTGTGGAGAATACAGTCGCGCGCGGCTCGGTCCTGGACGACGAAATGATCGTCTCCAAGGAATCCAATGTCTTCCCGCTGCCGCTCAGTCAGGAACTTCTTGAACGCGGGGAAAACCGTTATCGGATTTTCTGCACTCCGTGCCACGGCCTGCAAGGCGACGGCAACGGCATGGTGGCCATGCGCGGCATGAAGCACCCGCCCTCCTACCATCAGGATCGCCTGCGCCAGGTGCCCAACGGCTACATCTATGACGTCATAACCAACGGCTTTGGCGCCATGCTCGGCTATTCCGCGCAGCTTGCCCCGCGTGATCGCTGGGCCATCGTGGCTTACGTGCGCGCGCTGCAGTTGAGCCGCAACGCCAAGATTTCGGATCTGCCGCCCGACGTGCGCGAAAAAGTTTTGCATCCGCCGGCGGAGAAAAAACCGGAAACGCACGGCGCAGGCGCTCCCGGAGGAAAGGCAGAATGACCGAGCAGGATTACAAAGCGCCCGAGAGCATCGACCGCATCCGCCAGCGCGCGCTCATCGCTGGCGTGGTCGGCCTGGTGATTTGCGTCATCGGCATCTTCAAAGCTCCTGACCGCTTTTTCCCCTCCTATCTTCTCGCCTTTATGTTTGTCTTGGGCCTGTCGCTCGGTTCTCTCGGCCTCCTGATGCTGCAACATCTGACCGGCGGCAATTGGGGCATCATCATTCGCCGCCCCCTGGAGTCCGCCACGCGAGCCTTGGCTCTTGTCGCTGTGCTTTTCGTGCCCATCTTTTTTGGCATGAAATACCTCTATGCCGCCTGGCTCAACGCGCCCTCTTCGGGTGACGGCGCTCTCTCCGAATTCCAGCGCGCTTATCTGACGCCTAACGGCTTCCGCGTCCGCGCCATCCTGTACTTCGTCGTCTGGCTCATCCTGGTGTTCATTTTCAATCGTTGGTCTAGGGAGCAGGACGTGAATCGTGAAGACCGTGGCCTTCGCCGCCGTTTCAAAATGCTTGCTGGACCGGGCATCATCCTCTACGTGTTCGTTATGAGTTTTGCGGCCATCGACTGGGTCATGTCCATCTCTCCGCACTGGGCCTCCACCATTTACGGATTTTTGTTTGTCGTCGGCCAGCTCATTTCTTCGATGGCCTTGATGATCGCCGTGGTCGTGTTGCTCTCCCGCACCGGCCCTCTGTCCGGCGTTCTTCAGCCCCGCCACATTCACGATCTCGGCAAACTGCTGCTTGCCTTCGTCATGCTCTGGGCTTATTTCAGCTTCTCCCAGCTGCTCATCATTTGGTCCGGCAATCAGCCTGAGGAAATCACCTTCTACTACTCGCGTCTGCACAGCCAATGGGGTGTCGTTGCCGTTCTTGTGCTCATTTTTCACTTCTTCGTGCCCTTCTTCCTGCTGCTCTCGCGCGACCTCAAACGCAACACCAATCTTTTACCCAAGATCGCTGTCTGGCTCATTTTCATGCGCCTCGTGGATCTTTTCTGGATGACGCGCCCGGAATTTGCGCCCAACGCGTGGCCGAACCTGTGGGATTTAGCCGCGCTCCTGGCCCTTGGAGGACTATGGTTCTTCGTCTTTGCCGGGCAGTTGAAGCAACTCCCGCTTCTCCCCTTGGGCGACCCAAACCTTGCGGAGGCTATCGAGCATCATGAGCACTGAATCGCACGACTCGGCTCACAATTCCGGGCCGCTCCCGGAGAACGATAGCGTCGCGTTTGAAACCAGCGACGTCCAGGCCCGCACCATTTATGTCTATCTCGCCGTGCTGGGCGCCGCGGTGATTCTCTCCTACGTTGCGTCCGTCTTCGTTCTTCGCGTCACCACCAAAATCGCTGCGGACTCTGATACATCCCCTCCCCCCGTGCGCCAGGAAATGGGCAACGACTACCTGACCATGCCCCCGGAGCCTCGTTTGCAAGGCGTTCCCGGCCACGGTACCGATCCCCAATATGATTTGCGCGAAAAAATGTTGGAAGATTCGGAAGCCGATGAAAAAGCCGGCTGGATCGATCAAAATAGCGGCGTCGCCCAGATTCCCGTGGAAGACGCCATGAAGATTGGCGCTTCGAAAGGGTTGCCGGCTGTGTCTACGCCTCCGGCGGAAAAGAAAAAGAGATAAGTCATGAATCGCATTCGTTCCACCGCCGGAATCGTCGCGCTGCTCGCGCTCTCTGTCGTCGCGGGAGCGCAGACTATTCCCGATAACGTCGGCAAATCATCCTCGGGCCTGCCCGCGCAGCTCCAGAACGTGGGCTTCGAGCCCCAGCTCAACGCGCAACTGCCCCTCGATTTGAATTTCCGCGATGAAGCTGGCTACGATGTGCAATTGCGCGAATATTTCGGCCGCAAGCCGGTGGTGCTCGCGCTCGTGTATTACGGCTGTCCCATGCTCTGCAACCAGGTTGAGATGGGCGTTGTCGGCTCATTGAAGATGCTCTCGTTCAATGCCGGACGCGATTACGAAGTTGTCTTCGTCAGCTTTGACACGCGCGAAACTCCGGATATGGCCGCAAAGAAAAAAGCGGCGGCCTTGGCGCGCTACGCCCGTCCCGAGACTGCGTCCGGCTGGCATTTTCTCACCGGAAAAGAGGAGGCGGTTCACAGACTGACCTCCGCTGCCAATTTCCGCTATTCCTTCGACGAACAGCACAACCTTTTCGCGCACGCCAGCGGCATCATGCTGCTCACTCCGGACGGCCGCATCTCGCGCTATTTCTACGGTGTCGAATACCCTTCCCGCGATGTGCGCCTCGGCTTGGTCGATGCCTCCGCCGGCAAAATCGGCACGCCCATCGACCATCTGTTGCTTTATTGCTTTCAATACAATCCGGAGACCGCCCGCTACAGCGCCACCGTTCTCAGAATCGTTCGCTTGGGCGGAATTCTGACCATCTTCACCATTGTCGCGGGAATCTTGATTTTCCGCCGCAGAGACGTTCGTGCGGCGTCAGCTACTTCGCGTCCACCGCTCCAGGGTGACTCGGAACAAGGAGCACACTAAGACCGTGCAGTCGGATTTGCCATTGTATCCGGATCAGGCCTCGAACTTCGCGCCGAGTGTCGATGCGCTGATGATTTACGTCACCGCTATCTGCGCCTTTTTCGCCGTGGCTATCACCGCGGCCGTCATCTATTTCTTCTTTAAGTACCGCCGCAAAGATCCCAGCGATGTGGGAGTTCCGATTCATGGAGACATGCGGCTGGAAGCCGCCTGGATTGTGGTTCCCCTGCTCTTGGCTTTGAGCATGTTTGGCTGGGGCGCGGTTGTTTATGTCGATTATCGCCGTGTGCCCATGGACACCCTCGATATTTACGTCATAGGGAAGCAGTGGATGTGGAAGGTCCAGCAACCCACCGGCTTGCGCGAAATCAACGAGCTGCACGTTCCCGTCGGCCGCAACGTCAAGCTGATCCTCGCCAGCGAAGACGTTATTCACGATTTCTCCGTGCCCGCCTTTCGCGTCAAGATGGACGCTGTCCCCGGCCACTACAACACCATGTGGTTCCGCCCCACTAAGGCCGGGCGCTACCACTTCTTCTGTCAGCAATATTGCGGCACAGACCACGCGATCATGGGCGGATGGGTAACGGTCATGGAGCCTATGGAGTATGCCGCCTGGCTTTCCGGCTCCTCCGACGCCACTGCCAATCCGGTTGTCGCCGGCCAGAAGCTCTTTGTCGAGAAGGCCTGCACTACCTGCCATCTGCTCGACGGCAGCGGCCGCGCGCCGTCCTTGAACGGCGTTTATGCCGCCCAGGTTCTCTTGGCCGATGGTTCCACGGTTACCGCCGACGACGCGTACATCCGCGAATCCATTCTTAACCCGCAAGCTAAAATCGTGGCTGGCTATCAGCCCTTAATGCCCAGCTTCCAGGGACAGCTAACCGAGGAGCAGATCATGGATCTGACCTCGTATATCAAGTCACTGC
>CATPAM010000120.1 GCA_955651735.1 Candidatus Acidiferrales bacterium
AGGGACACTGGCGGCGAGAGTGCCAGGCGTGGGCTCTCCGGTGAAGAAATAGCCGGCACGGGAGAAGCCGATTCGGGCGGTGTTCAGCAAAGTTGACGAAAACACGTGCGTTTCTTCGAGGCTGAGAACCTGCTCGCGCAAGGCGACAATGTCGGCGCTGAACGGGTCGAGGGGCGTCGCGGTGAAATCGTCGCCGTCGTCTACGGTGTAGATGGCGGCGAGGGAGTCTTTTGGCGAAAAAATGTCGTCGATGCGGATGGTGCCGAAATCTTGGCGAACAGTTTGCAGCGGGCTGCTGAAGACTTGGGCGATGCCGCTGAAGTCGGGTGCGCCGGCAGGAGGCGTGGGCCAGAGATTGAGCAGTGGCTGCACGCTGGGAACGGCGGCGGCACGGGAGGCCGCATCGGGAACGAAGGCGGCGGAAGTTTGATGGAGATGCTGGCGGAAACCTTCGTAATTGACGAAGAGGAAGGTGCTGTTGGCTCGAAGGGGACCGCCAACAGAAGCGCCGAACTGGTTGCGCTGAAAAGGCGGAGCGGAGCCTTGATCGAAGAAATTGGGCGCATCGAGGGCACTGTTGCGCAGGAATTCAAAAGCGGCGCCGTGCCACTGATTGCTCCCGGATTGCGTGACGATGATGACCTGGCCGCCCGGGCGCTTGCCGAATTCGGCGCTGTAGGAGTCGCGCTGCACGTTGAATTCACGCACGGCGTCGACGCCGAGAAGCATCCCGCTGGTGCCGCCGGGCTGCATGTTGTTTTCGGCGGCGCCGGTGTACTCAACGCCGTTGAGGAGAAAGAGATTTTGCTGCGGGCGATTGCCGGATACGGCGAAGTTGTTAGCGGTGGTGGAATTGGAGATGCCGGTGCCGCCGGTTTTCTGGGAAGTGAAGTTGACGATGCCAGGATTCAGAGGAAGAAGCAGATCGTAACTGCGGCCGTTGAGGGGAAGTTGCTTGATTTGTTGCTCGCCGACGAGTCCGGAAATGTCATTCGGAGTGGTACCCACCATGGGGGCCTCGGCAATGACTGAAATTCCCATCTCCATTTCCTTGAGCAGTAACCGGAAATCCAGTTGCGCTTCCTGGCCGATGACCAGATGGATGCCGGCGCGAAGTCCGTCCCGGAAACCGGCTTTCGTCACTCGCACCTCGAATTGAGAAACGGGCAGAGAGAGCACAAGGTATCGGCCTGCTTCGTCAGTGAGGGCGTTTCGTACCGCTCCGGTTTCGAGATTCCTGGCGGTCACCGACGCCAAAGACACGGGAGCGCCGGAAGGATCGGTGACGAAGCCAGTGATGCTGGCGGATAGTTGAGCGCGCGCTGTTGGCGCGCAGGTTGTGGCAAAAACAATGCTTGCCGCGAGTAACACGCCAAGGGATCGCATGGGGTAATTACATACGATTCAGGTCGTTAGGTCAAATCGACTCAATGCGGATAGCGAGTAGCTGAAATTGTACGAATCAGGACCTCAGATAGCACCGAGGCGGTCAATTTTGAGGAGATGTTGAAGCTGACGTTCTTCGGGCATCCTCGTCGGGTACCCTGAGAATGACAGTCGCAGCGAGCTTTACTCAAGCCCTGGGACCTTGGTGCTCTGGGACATTGGGTGTGTTTCCTGCCTAGGCTGAGTAAGATGCGGCGATTGCTTTCCGGCCACGGGGTTGGGTGCCAAAGGGAACATTTCGCGGGCACTTTTCGTTCCATACTATGGCAGGCCGAGATGGCTGCCCACGGTTTACGAGAAATTGACCGAGGGTGGTCGCGCATGTCACCGTACCAGGATTCGAGGCTGATGAAACGTTGGAGCAGGATGCCCAACTGGTCCAGCAATGCCTCCAGGGCGACGCTTCGGCCTGGGAGGAGCTTGTGCGCCGCCATTCGCGCCGCATCTTCAATATTTGCTATAGGTTCACGGGGAATGGCACGGAGGCGGAGGATCTATCGCAGGACGTTTTCCTGCGAGTTTACCGGACGCTGGCGAGCTATCGTTCGGCGCACGGCGGGTTTGCGACTTGGGTGACCAGCGTGACGCGCAACTTGCTGATCGACCACTACAGAAGGACCAAGAGGGACCGGGTGACCGATTCACTGGACGACGCGATGCCGGTGGTCGAGAACAAGGAGTCCACGGCGCGGCGGCCGGACGAGCAGGCGCTGCTGGGAGAGCTCAGCGGGCAGGTGCAGACGGCGCTGACCAAGCTTTCGCCGGAATTGCGGGAGGCAGTGATTTTGCGGGACTTGCAACAATTGGAATACGGTGAGATACAACGGGTCTTATCGGTGCCAGAAGGCACGGTAAAATCGAGGATCAACCGCGGGCGCATTGAATTGGCGCGCGTTTTGCAGCAGATGGGAGTGCGCCCTTCATGAAAGGTTTCGCGGCAGGGCTCAGGGGTACGGTATGACTTGGACTTGCGAACAAACGGAAGCGCGGCTTAGCGATTATCTCGACGGGCTGTTGCGCCCCGCTGAGCTTGCGGAGTTTACTGCGCATGTGCCTTTGTGCGCGCGCTGTGCGCCGCTGGTGGCCAGCGTCTCTGATTTGCTGGCCGGCTTGCACGGTATGGAGCAGATCGCAGAACCGCCGCGGCTGGTGTACTCGATTTTGGACAAGACTTTGGGACCGCGCGAATCGCTAACCGGCTGGCGCGGGATCTTGGGTTGGGTCCGCGGAGTTGCTTCGATTCGGTTTGCTTATGGCGCGCTGTCCGTGGCTGCTACGCTGATTATTCTGGTGACCGCGTCCGGATTCAATTGGCGGCATCCGAAACTGGCGGACCTGCAGCCGGCGACGATTTATCGCAATGCAGACCGATCGGCGCATCTGGCCTACGCGCACAGCTCGAAGTTCGTGAACGATCTGCGCGTGGTCAACGAAATACAGTCGCGTTTTCGATA
>CATPAM010000121.1 GCA_955651735.1 Candidatus Acidiferrales bacterium
ACGTTCTCCTCGTCTTTACCGCCAACCCGGAGGACTACACCGCCCGGGGCAAGATTGTCACGCCGCTCAAGGACCGCGTCGGCGCGGAGATTCGCACGCACTACCCGTCTTCGGTTGAAGAAGGCATGCGCATCACTTCCCAGGAAGCCTGGGTTGATCGCAATTCCGGCCGCCACATCGAAGTCCCCGCCTACCTCCGCGAAGTCATTGAGGAGATCGCCTTTCAGGCGCGCGAGGACAAGCGCGTGGACCGCCGCTCCGGCGTCAGCCAGCGTCTTCCCATCACTACGCTGGAAAGCCTCGTCAGCAATGCCGAGCAGCGCGCCACCCGCGTCGGCGAAAAGAATTCCGTCGCGCGAGTCGCCGATCTTTACGCCGCCCTCCCTGCCATTACTGGAAAGCTCGAGCTCGAATACGAAGGTGAGCTCAAAGGTGCGGACACCATCGCCCGCGAACTGATTCGTACCGCCGTCGGCCGCGTCTTCAGCAAGCGTTTCGCGGAAGCAAATTTTCAGCTGGTCATTCAGTGGTTCGAGCTGGGCGGCGAGCTGAAACTGCCCGAGCTGGCCACCACCGCCGACCGTTGCCAGCAGCTCTCGAGAATCCAGGGTTTGCTGGAGCACATCGGCCGCCTCGGCGTCAACGATCGCAAGGACGCCGGAGCCGTAGCCGGCGCCGCCGAAATGATTCTCGAAGGCTTGTGGGCCCACCGCCGCATCGGACGCAGCGAAGAGCGTGGCTACTACGCCGAGAAGCCGCGTCAGCCGGAACAGCGAGAGACGCCGAATCGTCCGCCGCGGCGCCAATACAACTGATCGCGTAAGCGAGAGAATTTATGAAATTCGTCAAATATGGAAAATACATCGGCGAGCCGGCTGATGCCATCGATTTAGAAGAGCTCGTCAAGCGCCTCGGCGATTTTTTCCTGCAGAGCGGCTTCGAGTCCCAATTCTACGGCATGAACGAAATGGACCCGGAGAAGTCCATGGAAGCCCTGCGCCAGGCCATCTTGCGCGCCCTGCAAGAAGGCGACTTGCTGCCCGAGGGCGCGATGAGTGAGGAACTGCGCCAGATGCTGCAGAACGCCGACGCCATGAACAACGAAGCCGTCCGCGAACTCCTCGACAAAATCACCGAGCGCATGGCCAACGAAGGCTTCATCAATCCGCAGCAGCCCCCGCAAGTGACTCCGCCCCCGCAGACCAGCGCCCGCGGGCAAGTCGGTCAGCCGCAAGAAAGAGTGGAAGCGCGTTTTGAAATCACCGACAAAACCATCGACTTCCTCGGCTTCAAGACCTTGCAGGATTTGCTCGGCTCGTTAGGCCGCAGCAGTTTCGGTCGCCACGACACCCGCGATCTCGCCACCGGTGTCGAAGCCAGCGGCGTCTCGCGGCAATACGAATTTGGCGACACGCTAAATCTGGACGTCAGCGAAACGCTCTTCAACGCTGTCCGCCGCGATGGCGTGAAGGTCCCCATTGAGATTACTTACCCGGACTTGATGGTCCATCAGTGCGAGTATCACAGCTCCTGCGCCACCGTGGTGCTGCTCGATTGCAGCCACAGCATGATTTTGTACGGCGAAGACCGCTTCACTCCCGCCAAGCGCGTAGCCATGGCCCTCTCGCATCTCATTCGCACGCAGTATCCCGGCGACACCCTAAATCTCGTCCTCTTCCACGACAGCGCCGAAGAAGTGCCGCTTGCCGAACTAGCCCGCGTGCAAGTCGGCCCGTATTACACCAACACCCGCGAAGGCCTCCGCATGGCCCAGCGCATTCTCCTACGCCAAAAAAAGGACATGCGCCAAATCGTCATGATCACTGATGGCAAGCCCTCCGCCCTGACCCTCGAGGACGGCCGCATTTACAAAAACGCCTTCGGCCTCGACCCCTTCGTTGTAGGGCAGACCCTCGAAGAAGCCAACAAGTGCAAGCGCGCCGGCATCCTGATCAACACTTTCATGCTCGCCAGCGACTACAGCCTCGTGCACTTCGTCCAGAAAATTACCGAAATGTGCCGCGGCAAAGCGTACTTCACCACGCCCTACACCCTCGGCCAGTATCTCCTCATGGATTACATGTCCCGCAAAACCCGCCAGATTCACTAGCCGAAGAGCGTATCGGTCAAACTGTGTTCCAGCGCTCACCACGCCTCACCGCTGCGCTATACTCTTACTTCAACGTGCCACATCTCTTCCTATCTCTGACCTTCCTCGCGTACGCCCTAAGCCTTGCCTCGTACGCGCGCTATCTCTACACCGGCAGCAAACCTGCCGGCCGCCTCGGCACTGTGCTTCTCGGCCTCGGCCTCGTCGCGCATTATTTCGCTCTCCTCGAGCGCTCCCGCGGCCTCAACACCGTCCCCTACCACGATCTTTACGGCTCGATGTCCCTCTTCGGCTGGTTGCTCGCCCTCACCTATCTCGCTCTCGAGTTCTACCATCGCCAGCGTTCCGTGGGCGCGTTCGTCGTCCCATTCATCCTGGTCTTTTTTCTCGCCGCCCATCTCGCCCCCGCCGACCGTCTCTCCGCCGCCCCCGCCCGCGGCCCCATCTTTGCGCTCCATGTCACTCTTAGCATCCTCGCCTATGCCGCCTTCGCCTTATCCTTTGTTCTCAGTCTCATTTACCTCGCCGAAAATCGCCTCCTGCGCAATCGCAAGCTCGGCGAAGTCGTCTGGCGCCTTCCCGCTCTCGACCTCCTCGAACGCATGAGCCGCTCCAGCGTTCTCGTCGGCCTCCTCTCCATCGCCGTCGGCACCATTCTCGGTTTTATCTGGGTCGACCGCCTCACCGGCCAGTATTGGTATTACGATCCCAAGTACGTGGTAACTCTCCTCGTACTCGCACTCTACGCCGCTTATCTGCAGCTCTCGCGCACAACCTCCTGGCGCGGAGCCCGAGCCTCACGGCTCTGCATCTTCAATTTCGTGATCGTAATCTTGAGTTTCACGGTGGTGAACTTGTATCTCTCTCACTCCCACCGTTATTTCTGAAGTTGTCGAGCTGTTGTAGGGGCGCGCCTCAGCGCCTCCTAGTTGTAGTGGCCAGTCTTTAGACTGGCCAGCCGCGCAAGCGGCCTTGAATTTTGGGGGTCGGAGCTTTAGCTCCGACATTAGCCTCAGGCGAAAAAAGGGCTTTAGCCCCTGAGGGAAAATTTTAGCAGGCCTTCTGGAGCGTCGAAGGCAGCAGAGCAATACAAATGGAAATCGTCCTAGTCGGCCTAAAT
>CATPAM010000122.1 GCA_955651735.1 Candidatus Acidiferrales bacterium
CTCGATGGTGTCGTAAGTGTCGGTGCTCTCATCGACGTCTTTGGGCGACTTCTTCACGTCTTTGTGCGGCGTCATTTCCTCGAAAGTGCCTTCGGACATGAAGCGGCCGCGAACATCCTGGGAGACGAAGATGAAACCGTCGCGCAGGAACACGGGTGCAGGTCCGAGACGTTTCGGATACTGATCGGCGCCGTAGGGACTGACGCTGTAAGGCGTGCGAACCATAAGGAAGGGATAAGTCTGGGTGGTATCTTTCGGAACGTAGACGGCCGTGAAAAGCTTGACGCTGTCGCGCATCGGGATCCGATATTCATATTTTGTGTAGCGCGCGCGGACTTCGGCTTCGCCTGGAGTCTCCGTGCTGGATTGCGCGATGAACCAGCGCGCGGGCGCAGCCGCGAGGGCGGCAAGCACCAAAAGCGCACAAGACACAACGAACCGAAAACGGCGCACGCGAGTGTTCACGGAAGGCTCCAGAAAGTTTTCGTTTTTCGACCGCGGCAACGATACTTTTTCAAGCGGCGAGTGTCAACGAACTGAACAGCCTTTGCGGTGCGCAGGCTGCAAGGAGCGCACTTAGCGTGGGCTCGACGATTTGGCGGAGACATGTGCTGCGGATTCGTTGAGCTTTAGGATGAGAACGCGGCCGTCGGAATGGAACGAGCCGCCGGTGGCGGTTCTTGCTTCTTTGAGCGCGTCGGCGGGGAGGACGTAGGTGACCTCGGCGACCAGGCCCGTGGAGGTGAGAGTTTTCTCGACGTAGTCGCGCTCGAGGTCGATATCGGGATCGATCTTGTGGGTTACGCCGTTGTTGCGCTCGTCGCGCTCGAAGCCGATGTCGTGAGTAGCGGCGCCGACCCAGAGCGTTTGTGCGTCGACCTGGAACGGAGCCTTCCAGATGCGCAAGTGATTGCGGGAGGCCACGACTTTGATGGGCTCGGCATGCGCCCAGCCGTAATCCTGCGGACGGCCGAAGAGGTATAGCGGGCTCATCGGCATGGTGAGATACGATTCCTTGGAAATGCTTTCGAGGATGCCGCGAAGCACGGTGCCGCGCACGTCAGCGTCCACCTTGACCCATCCAGCAGCCGTGAAAACCCTTTGGATTGCGCCTTCCGAGCCGAGGATAAGGAAGTTGACCATGTCGCCGGGGTTGCCATCCTTGTCCGCAATGCGGCGCGGAAGGTTGGTGAAGACGCTCGCGCCCACACCTGAAATGGTTTTGACCTGGCGCGCTGGGTGGTAGGCCGCACCTGGATCGGGTGCGTGGATATCGATGTGCACGGTGAAGGTGCCTTCTCCGGTGTCGTCGTCGGCTTGATTGATGCCGATGGCAAGCCGCCCAGCAACGGGAGCGATGACATCGCGGTTGGCGCCCAGGAGGAAAGGCTGCGCAATTTCCGCATCGCCGACGCGGCCGATCAGAGCGCCGCGGCCAGCGCCGTTGAACGGCAGAATCCGGAGCAGGTCCTTGAAGCCGCGCGTGATGCCGTCGGGACCGTTGTCTTCCTTGGCGTCGGCATAGTGGAGCTCGCCCGTCGCGGTGACTACAATGTGTTCGCCGGGCTGCACGTCGATTCCGGTATCGGACCAGGACTGGTCGCCGGTAATTTGAACTTCCTGGGAGATGCGGCGCTTGCCGGTGGGAGGTTGCTTCCGCGCTTCGGCCGACTGCGGCCGCGGAGAAGTGTCTTGACGAACGAGTTGTGCGCGAAGGGGCGCGGCGGCGGAGGCCAATAGCGCCAGAGCCACAGAGCACAACAATAAGGGCCTACGGGATTTCTTCATACTCGTGGAAATCATAAGAGGCGCAATGGTGTAGCTCACTTAAACAGATGTTTTGCAGGGCGCAAACGTTGGCCGCAAGAATTGGGGATTCCTTGACTCTTCACTGTGACGCCTTGTATGTTGGCAGGATGCTGGCGGCTTGTCGAAAAAGCAAGAGCTGGCAGGTCATTGCGCTGGCGCAAGGATCGCAAGGAACAGGACCGATACGGGCTTTATGACCAAATCCTTTTCACATCTTTTGCTACTGCTGTGCTGCAGCGCAGTGTTGTGGTCGACTGCGGCGAATGCGCAAGCGCCGCCACCGACGAAGAATGCGCCTCCACTGGGACCGCGGTTGCGGCCGAGCCCAGTCACGAATGTGACAGTGGATGGCAGCGAAGCGATGTTCACCACCATGTGCGCGCTGCTGGCGGCGGGATTCGAGGCTGATGTCAGCGCGGCCAACTGGCATCCGCTGCGCGCGCAGCTTCGCGAACGAATGAAGCACCAGCAAGGCCCGGCGGTGGACGCAGTGCGCGAGTTTTACAAGAAACACCAGTTGGCCGACGAAGGCGCGATGCTTTCGCAATACGTCTGGTTTGGATTGGTCTCCGGCGCTGCGCCCAAGTTTGAGCTGACCCTGCGGCGCGACGAATTGCCTCCGGAGGTAATTGCGCTCGAAGGATTCAGCGAAATTCTTTCGGCCTACTATCAGGAGCAGAAGATCGGCCGGTTGTGGCGCGAGCTGCAGCCTTTGTACAATCGCGAAATCGAGCATCTGCACGACTCGGTGTCGCAAATCGTCTTCGTGGCCACGAACTACCTGCGCGAGATCATGAATAATTCGAATCCGCGCACATTCATGGTGATTGTCGAGCCGCTGGTGGGGCGGATCACGAACGTGCGCAACTTTGGCGACCACTACGCCATTGTGTTGAGCGGAGGCGACGATCTCCCAACGGATCCGGTGCGCCACGCGTATCTGCATTTTCTGCTCGATCCGCTGCCGCTGCAATATCCGCATGTTGTCGCGGTGAAGAGACCGTTGTTTGAAGTGGCGGCGCGCGCGCCGCGATTGGTGCCGGATCTGAAGGGCGATTTTGCATCATATTTCGCGGAGTGCACGGTGCGAGCCGTGGAGTTGAAGTTGAAACGGATGTCGCCGAGCGAGCGCGAAGCGGCGATGGACATCGACGATGCGGATGGGTATGTGCTGGTGAGGCCGCTGTTTACGGCGCTGAGGCCCTTCGAGAGGTCCGAGCCTTCGATGAAGTTGTTTTTTCCGGAGATGGTAAGGTCTATCGACGTCAATGCCGAGTCCAAGCGCTTGCAAGCCATAAAATTTGCGCCGGCGGTCACTGCAGCGAAGCCGGATGAGACGGCGAGCGAAGAAGTCGCACGCAGAAGGAAGCTGGTTCCGTCCACAATTCCGAACGATCCGGACGCAATCGCGGCGCTGACGGAAGGAGAAAGAAGGATCGCGGAGAAGAATCCGCGTGCGGCGGAGTCGTCTTTTCAAAAGGTATTGGCGAAGTATCCGGACCAAACGCGCGCGTGGTACGGTATCGGGCTAGTGGCGCTGATGGATCACGACGGCGTGAGAGCTAAGGAAGTCTTTGGCCGGCTGACCTCCGGGGAGCACGCCGCCGCTGATGACCCTATGGTGTTGGCCTGGTCACATATTTATCTAGCCCGGATCTACGACGATGAAGGGCAGGCGGATCAGGCCAAGGCGCAGTATCAGGAAGCGCTGGCCGTCACGGGGAGTCCGGACCAAGCACGGCAAGCAGCGCAAAAGGGTCTTGCGGCCTTCAGTGGAGGCAAGTTGCCGGAAAGACCGTAGAGAAATGGGCCCATGCGGAGCATCGAGCGTATTTACGGGAGAGCAACGCAAGCCCACGGACTCCAGAACTAAATCTCAAATCTGCGAGGTAAGTCGATGAGAGGGAAATGGAACAACAGGGCGGGCGTGGGAGCGCTCACGGCATTTCTATTGTGTGGCGCGGCATCGGCTGGGGCACAAAGCGGGCAGAGCCAACCGGGCCAACAACAGCAACGGCCTCCGGCACAGGCTGACAAAGATAAACAGCCCAATCCTGCTCCACTTTCGATGGACAACGTTGCTGCGCCTGCCAGCCCGGAAGAAGAGTCCGCTTCCAAAGCGATTCAGCAAGCCACCGACCCGAACAAGAAGACTCAACTCGCTGAGGAATTCCTGCAGAAATATCCGCAAAGCCGTTACCGGCCGATGATGTACCAGATGTTGGTCTCCGGATACTTCGCGACGCAGCAGGTGCCGAAATTGCTGGACGCCGGAGAAAAGGAGATTGAGATGAATCCCAACGATGCTCCGGTGCTCGCGGTGATAGCGCAAACACTGGCTCGCACGTATAACGCCAAGGCACCCGACGCGGCGAAGCAGTTAGACAAGGCCGAGCTCTATTCAAAGCGCGCGATCGAAATTACCCCGACGCTGCCGAAGCCGGAAAACCTGACTGAGGAAGCCTTCAACAGCGCCAAGAAGGATACGCTGGTGATGGCGCACGGCGGGCTTGGGTTGGTCTACATACGGAGGGGCAAATTTACCGAAGCCATCCCGGAACTAGAACAATCTGTAAAGGCCGATACTCATCCTGATCCGGACCCGGTGAATTACTACTTGCTGGGAGTCGCGGACAAGCAGACATCGCACTTTGATGCCGCGGCGGCAGCATTCTCCAAATGTGCCGCCGTGCAAAGTTCGTTGCAAGCGACGTGCAAGAGCGGCGCGGAAGATGCCAAGAAACAAGGTTCCACGCAGCTAAGCGCCCCGAATTGA
>CATPAM010000123.1 GCA_955651735.1 Candidatus Acidiferrales bacterium
GCGCAATCGTAACTTCCAACTTCTCCGGGTCCGGCCCGCACGGCACAAACAATCCGTTCTGTGCCATTCGCGGCGCCGCCACACCCGCCGTCATATAAATTTTCTGGATTGGCGCCGCCGGAGGATCTACTTGCAATTGCAACCGCAGCAGCTTCAACAGCGTCTTCGCATTGCGCATCGGCACCGGCAGCGTAAGCACTTTCTCGTACTGCTTCACGTCCGGTTTCCTTCGCAAATCTTCCTTCAGCGTCTGAAAGTCTTTTTCAAACGAAGGCTGCAATTCGAATCGAACCCGTAACGCGCGCACGGCAAGCGCCCGCGCCTCCAGCCGCGCGCAAAGCTGGTCCAGCAACCGCCCCAACAAAAACGACAGCGGCTCCAACTCTTCCACCGCTTCATCCAGTTCCAACTCCTCCGCAAAAATGGACGACGCCTGCGCCAGCACCAGCGCACGCTGCCGGACCCCGCGCGCCAATTCGCTCAGCCGCACGCCCTCCTGCCCCAAGCGTTCCGAAAGCTGCAAAACCGGCAACGCCGCCAATGCCTGCAGCGTCGCAACGCCCCAACGCTCCAAAATGTCCAGGGTTTCTGCTTCGGTGGTAAGAACGCCAACCGGTAAAGCGTCTAAACGACAGCGCTCTTCGCCTGCGGGAATAATGGTGATTCCCGGGAAACCGCGCGCCGCGTGAATCGCCACTTCAATATTTGCAGCCACCGCCACCCGCGCCGCCAGGCCAATCGCGGCCACCCGCCGCGCCAACTCCCGCGCAATATTTTCGTCAGCGCCGAATAAAGCGGTCAGCCCCTCGAGATCGAGAACCACCGTGTCCAGCGCCGTATCTTCCACGCGCGGCGACACGCTCCACGCCGCGTCCAGCAAAGCCGCATGCGCGGCCTTCTCCTGCGCTTCCGAGCGCAGGCAAATCTGCACATTCCCAAACTGCGCCACCTGCGCCTTGGTCATCCCCAACTGAATTCCCGCCTCGAACGCCGCTCCATTCGCCGCCACCACGCTCCACAATGGGGGCGCACCGCCCAGCAACGCCAGCGCCCCATCGCCCAGCGCCCGCTGCCTGCGCACTACCGCCTGCACCAAAAAATCCGCAATATAAACGCAAGCAAATCCCATAACCATTCCACAGCGTTCTAGGAAACGTTGTAGGGGCGCGCTTTAGCGCGTCCGAGTTCAGCTTTATTTGCTCCAAATCGTCTCCGCCTCAAAAACTCTGCGATCCGCATCACGTGGCACAGCCATTTTTGGCTGTGTTCCCCTACGAATATCGACCACCCGTGATTCCTTCGGAATCTGCAATCGCGAACGCACCACATCCGTGCGCACCGCAAACCCGCGCAGCAGCTTCGCAAATGGATAGCAATTTGAGCTGGCTGATGCCTCCGTCCACCGCGCCTCCCCCGCCTCCAACCGCACCACCAACGAAGCGCAAGTCTTCGCATGCGGTTCCTGCTCCAGCAGCAGCAAAATCGTCGGCGTATCCTCCACCGCCCTCCGAAACCGAAACCACGCATTCAGCGGCACCTGACGAACCGTTCGCGTCGGCACTTCGCTCAAATCCACCGCCACCATCCCAAACCCGCCAGCTTGGATCAGCAAATCCGTAGCCCGCAGCGCCTGCTCAATATTTTGACAACGCACCCAAAGCAATTTTCCGAGCGCAATCCCCGCCGCATCCCCCGTCAGCGGATCAAAACTATCGCGCGCGTCCACCAGCGCGCACACTTCCCCATCCGCCGTTCGCAAAGCCAAAGCCGAAAGCAGCAAGCTCGTCCGCCCCGAACACGCCGCCCCGCAAATCTCCGTCATCGCCCCGCGCGGCAAGCCTCCCACCAGTGCATCCATCTCCGGCACACCAGTGGAAACCAATTCGAACGCATTGCGATCGCGATACGCAAAAGGCGAAGCCACCCGCCCGTGCAAATCCGATTCGATTTTAGAGCGTAAGGTAGCGAGTGAACTGGCAGCCATGGGTGTACGGCGAGCGGCAAGAGACGGGAGTATTTCGCTTTTTGTTCGCCTGACCCGATTCTCCGCAAATCCCCGCCTCTTGTCAAGCTGGCGCCCATTTCACGCGGCGCAGCGCACCAATGAGCCACCTCACCGCTTCCTCGATCGGCCCATGCCAAAGTCCGAACTCTTTGACGCGAAAAGCCTGACCTGTCGCGTCCACTCTGCTACTGTTCGGCTCAGTGCTATACTCCGCGCAAAGACTTTCGCTGCTTTCTTTTGGAGGTGAACATGGCTACCGCGCCGGTAAAAAATCCTGGTTTTCCGGGACCTCCCAAATTTGCAACTGTCGCGGAAGAGCGCCGGCATCGCAAAGAGCGCCTGGCCGCTTCATTCCGCCTTTTCTCGAAATTTGGCTTCGATGAAGGCGTTACCGGGCATATCACGGCGCGCGATCCGGAGCAGCCGGATCATTTTTGGGTGAATCCGTTTGGGATGCATTTCAGCCAGATTCGTGTTTCGGACTTGATGCTGGTGAACGCGAAGGGCGAAGTGGTGGAAGGCAAGCATCCGCTGAACGGCGCGGCGTTTGCGATTCATTCGAGCGTGCATCACGCCCGGCCGGATGTGATTGCCGCGGCGCACTCGCATTCGCTGCACGGCAAAGCGTGGTCTTCTCTGGGGCGCTTGCTCGATCCCATCACGCAAGACGCTTGCGCCTTTTTCGAGGATCACGCGGTCTTCGACGATTTCACCGGCGTGGTCTACGACACCAGCGAAGGCGAGCGCATCGCGCGCACGCTCGGACCGCGCAAAGCGGCTATCCTGCGTAATCACGGCTTGCTCACCGTGGGAGAAACGGTCGACGAAGCGGTGTGGTGGTTCATCACCATGGACCGCAGTTGCCAGGCGCAGCTTCTCGCCGAAGCCGCGGGCAAGCCCATTGCGATCGACCGCGAAAACGCGCTGCTCACGCGGGGCCAAGTTGGCACGCACGGAGCAGGGTGGTTCCAGTTCCAACCGCTATGGCAGCGCATCACTCGCGAACAGCCCGACCTGTTTGATTAGTCACGAGTGTGCATGGCGCCAGCGCTTTCGTATACCCCGCGCACTCTTACATCTAGAGCTTGACATCTTTGGGATGAATAACGGTCAGGCCGGGTATTGGCTCGAAATCATTTTTTTCGTCAAGCGTCGGAATGTCGCTGATGCTGTTGTTTTTCATTCATGTGCCCAGTCTTTCAGTTGCAAACGCAAGTTGACAACACCTTGCTGAGATATTTCATCCCGGTATCGCACATGACGGTGACAATGGTCGCGTCAGGTCCCAGTTGTTTGGCTAATCGCAAAGCGGCGATGACATTGCCGCCCGTGGAAGTCCCCGCAAAAAGACCTTCCTCCCGGGCCAGCCGAAGTGCCATGGCCACAGCCTCTTCCGTGGAAACCTGTTCAATCTGATCAGCGATGTCCTCCTGCCAGAGCGGTACTACAAACCCCGCTCCGACCCCATCGATTTTATGAGCGCCTGCCCGGCCCCCAGACAGAACCGGGGATTCCGAGGGCTCCACGGCAACGATTCTGATCTGATCCTTATGACGGCGTAAACCTTCCGCAGTACCCCGAAGGGACGCCGCGGTACCCACGCTCTGGACAAAGCCATCGATCTGTCCGCTGGTCTGCATCCAGATTTCCTCCGCCATTTTGTGATAGGCCGCAATCTGGTCCTTATTGTTCAGTTGATCGGTCCAGAAGCTTCCCGGTTTTTCCGCGATGATGCGCGCGGCCTCAATCATGTCGTGGGTTAGCTTCTCCGTCAGGCCCCCGCTCTCGCTTCGCACGATTTGCAGCCTGGCGCCCAGAATTTTCATGTGATCGAGCTTTTCTCGGGCGAAGGCATCCGAAGTCACGATATGCAGGGGATATCCCTTCACCGCGCAGATTAGAGACAGGGACACGCCGGTGCTGCCGGCAGTATATTCGACGACAGAGCCATCTGCGGCGAGACGTCCGTCCGCCTCCGCCCCTTCGATCATGGCTAGCGCCATGCGGTCTTTCATGCTGCCTGTGGGATTCTCGCTTTCCAGTTTCAGAAGGATGCGCGAGCCATTCTTAGGCGGGATGTTGCGCAGGGCCAATAAAGACGTGTTGCCGATGCAATGCAGGATGTCCTGCCGCAATTCGTTCATGATGCCCGTCCCCTTTCCTGAGGTGGCCTGATGAAACGGGTCACGATTATTTGGGAAGCTTTGCACCTAGAACTTCAATCCGTTCGATTACCGGTGGTTTGGAGAACAGTTCGGGCGCTTGCGCCATGAGCGCTTTGGCTATCGGACCATTCAGATGAGCTTGCCGTCCGCTTTCGTCCGTGAACGCGTCGAACACGCCAAAGGTCGTCGGCCCTAATCGCAGCGCGAACCATACAGGCGTTGTCACTTCTTGATTGGCCAGGGCAAGTCCTGTTTCCAGGAACTTCGCGACCTCGTTTTCTTTCCCAGCTTTGGCTTCCAAACGTGCAAACAATGCAACGGTAAACATCCGGTTTCTCCTTTAACTGGATCCATCTAACAACACGCAGAAGCATTGGTAGCGCCAGCATCTTGCTGGCGCGTACTGCAACTCACCCAAGATATCGCCCAGCACACCCAATA
>CATPAM010000124.1 GCA_955651735.1 Candidatus Acidiferrales bacterium
TCGCACTCCGGCCCGGTTCTCGCCATGGCCAAGAAAGCCATCCTCGGAGGTTACGGACTCCCCCTCCGCGAGGGCCTGAAAAAATCCATGAATATCTTCCTCAACGAACTATATCGCCTTGAGGACTCGCAAGAGGGCCTCCGCGCCCTAGTCGAAAAGCGCAAACCCAACTGGAAGAATCGCTAATGCCCTGCCTAGCAGTGGTAGGGGTGCACTTTCGAGCGACAGCCGCTCGCAAGGCAGAGCGCAAGATTTGGCCACCCTATAGCTCACCCTCCCTGTTCAGCCCTGCTGCCTCCCAGCCAGGAGTTCGTGCCTTGATTGACTCCCTTGCAGCCCCGGCATACACTCATCTTTCATTTTTGCAGGCAAGGGAAGCGGGGAAGGCCGTGCAAATCGGCCGCGGTCCCGCCACTGTAATCGGCTGACAAGCCGTAAGCCAGGCTACCCTCCCGTGCCGCGGGGATTGCGCTTTTCGCGAGAAAAGGCGCCGTCTTTGAGCCCCAGCGCTGCTCGCGTGGGGCTTTTTCGTTGGCGGCGTTTCTCGAGATGGAGAATCGGTTTGCGAATGTTCTTTGACTCGACGCTGAGGGCTGTAGCCGTCGCCGCACTCGTCTTGCTGTTCTCGGACGCCGCAATTTGTGCCTCGCAAGCCACGGCCGACCCGCCTCTCCCGGCGCCTCCCGCCTATCGCCAGGTCACTGACGAAATCGGTCGCACCATCCGCGTCCCGCAGTCCATCCAGCGCATTGTGTCCCTAGCGCCCAACCTCACCGAGACCATCTATGCCCTCGGCCTGCAGGACCGCCTGGTCGGAGACACCGACTATTGTGATTTCCCGCCCGAAGCGCAGCTAAAAACGAAAGTCGGCGGTGCCGTCAATCCCAGCCTCGAAGCCATCGCCGCTCTGCACCCCGATCTTGTGCTGGTCACCAAAAATTTAAACCGCCTCGAAACCGTCAACGCCCTCGACTCCCTGGGAATTCCCTCCTATGCCACTGATCCTCATAGCGTGGAAGCCATCATCGTCTCCACCGAGCGTCTCGCCGACTTGCTGGGCGCCCCGGAAACCGGAACCGCCCTCGGCAAAGATATGGAACGCCGCATCGCCGCAATCAAAGATCGCGTTGCCGCGCTGCCTCGGCGCAGTGTCTTATTTGTCGTTTGGACCGAACCCCTCATCTCCGTGGGCAAAGACACCTTCATCGCCGACGCCCTGCAACACGCCGGCGCCGTTTCCGTCATCGACTCCTCCCAAAATTGGCCGCACATCAATCTCGAAGAAGTCGTTCGCCTCCACCCGGAATTTCTCGTCTTCGCCGAATCGCATCCCGACGATGCCGCGCATACTACGGACACGCTCGCCGGCCTTCCTGGCTGGCGCATCCTCGACGCCGTGAAGCATCGCCGCTTTGCGGTCATCAGCGACGCCGTCAACCGCCCCGCTCCGCGCATCGCCTCGGCCATCGAAGAGCTCGCTCGCCAGCTTCATCCCGAAGCTTTCGCGGACACCCCGCAAAGCGATAAAGACAACGCCAGTCCCGGCTCGCCTCCGCCAGCAAAGTCGCCGCTCCAGCTCGCCGGCACCTTTTCCGCGCCACGGGAGTGCACGTGCGCCCAATAACATTGCAGCGCCTGCTCCTGCAGTGCGGCATCCTGGCCTTAATCCTGTTTGCTGTGGTGGTTGTCGCGCTCAAGCTCGGTGCCGTCCCCGTTTCTCTTTATGGCCTCGGCCGCGACCTCATTAGCGTTTTGCTCCGCCAGACCAGCCAGCTCTCCAGCGGCTACGGCATGATCGTGATCGAAATCCGCCTGCCCCGCATTCTTCTCGCCATTGTCGTTGGCGCGTCTCTCTCCGTCGCCGGAACCAGTTTTCAGGCCTTGCTCCGCAACCCGCTCGCTGATCCCTACGTTCTCGGCGTTTCCATGGGCGCCGCCCTCGGGGCCATCCTGGCCCTGATCGCCGAGCCGCATCTCGCTCTTCCTGTCTGGCTCGCTGCCCTTTTCACTCCCTTGGGCGCGTTTCTCGGCGCCGCCGCAACCATCGCCGCCGTGTATCTACTCGGTCTCCGCGAGGGACAAATCGATAGCGCCACTCTGCTCCTCGCCGGCATCATCAGCTCGTCTTTTCTCTCCGCCATCATCATGTTTCTGCTGACCACCCTCACCGGACGCGATTTCCGCGGCATGACGTTTTGGCTCATGGGCGACCTTTCCAGTCCGCTTCAATCCAGCTTGCGTTGGGTCCTGGGCATCGGCTTCCTGGTCGCCACCGGCGCGATTTACACCACCGCCGCGGATTTGAACCTGCTTCTGGCCGGCGAAAAAGAAGCTATGCATCTCGGCGTCGATGTCCGGCGCGTGCGCCTGGTGGTCTACATCGCCGCGTCGATACTCACCGGCCTCGCTGTTTCCGTCAGCGGTGCCATCGGCTACGTCGGCCTGCTCGTGCCGCACGTGATGCGTCTGCTCTTCGGTTCCGACCATCGCACCTTGCTTCCGACCGCTGCGTTCGGCGGCGCCATCGCCGTGGTTATCGCCGACACGCTCGCGCGCACGGTTGTAGCTCCGTCCGAGCTCCCGGTTGGCGCGATGACCGCGCTCGTAGGCGCTCCTCTGTTCATCTATCTTCTTCGGCGGAGGATGGCGTGAGCAGCCCGGCGCAATCTTCGTCCGCATGGCCGAACGTGGGCGACGCCCCTCGCGCCAGCAGCGACGTTCGTCTCAGTGTTGAGCAGGTCAGTTACGCCTACTCCGCCAATCCCTCGCAAGCCCCGCTGTTCACTCTCGAAGCCAACAGCTTCCAGTCGCGTCCCGGCGAAATCGTTGCCATCCTCGGCCCGAATGCCAGCGGCAAATCCACGCTCTTGAAATTAATCGCCGGCGCGCTTGCGCCCCTTTCCGGCCGCGTTTTGCTGGACGGTTTTGTCACGCACACGCTGGCGCCACGCGCCCGCGCGCAACGCATCGCCATGGTCCAGCAAGAAACTCCTCTCCTTTTTCCTGCGCGCGCTTGGGAATTTGTCCTGCAAGGCCGCCACCCTTATGGCCGCTCGCTGCGTTTTGAAAATGAAGAAGATGTTCTTATCGCCCGCAACGCTCTCGCGCAAGTCGGCGCAGAGCATCTCAGCGATCGCTGGATGAATGAAATCTCCGGCGGCGAAAGGCAGCGCGTGATTCTCGCGCGAGCTTTGTGCCAGCAGCCGCTGCTCTTGCTGCTCGATGAGCCCACACTGCACCTCGATATCGGCGCACAGGTCGATCTCCTCGCCACCTTGCGCCGGCTTGCCGCGGAAAATCGCTACACCGTCGTGGTCGTTACGCACGAGCTCAATCTCGCCGCGGAATACGCCGATCAGGTCGTGCTGTTGCAGAAAGGCAAGAGCCTGCGCGTAGGCTCTCCCGCGAGCGTCTATCAGCGCGATTTGTTGGAAGAGGTTTTTCACACGCCGCTCACCGTCGAGCAAGGCTCGAACGGCCGCCCGCGTGTGAATTTGTTGCCGACGTCGTAGAAGTTTTCTCGTTAACCCCAACGTCGCGCCGGTTTGTCGCGGCAATTAGCAATCACCAGCGGGCATCGGCCCCTCGCAATCACCGCGAACTTCGTGCTCGGGAAGACGGGCAACCTTCCGGTTGTGCTTGTTTCCGTCCTCGTTATTTCGAGACGCAAGAAACAAGAAAGCCGTCGCCGACGCGCGACTGTACGGCGGAACCACACTGCGCAGGTCACTGCGGCGAAGCGCTTGGATGACCCGCTTGGGGTCACACGGGATTGACCCGGTTGGGGTCAAACGTGAAAAGCTAGGCGGCGCCGCGGGAAGGCCACGCACAGGCCCTGCAACTCGGGCCGCACTCCCCGCCAAGCCAGGAGACCGGCGAAGTTCGCAGCCCGCGCGTTGCAGCAAGCGCCGGGCCAACCTTCAAGCTCCCACGCGTGCGGGAGCGGAGGATAAAAAATGAGCGCAACGCTTTGCCGTACCGCTTTTCTTGTTTTTCTCGCGTTCGCAGTCAGTTTTTCCTTGCAAGCTCAATCCGATTCTCCGGCCGCTCATCTTTCCGGCACCTTGTTGGATTCCAGCGGCGCGGGAGTTCCCGGCGTCCGCATCACGGCGCGGTTGGAGAACGCGCCCAACGCCGCTCCTTTGGCGGCAACCTCCGCAAACGACGGCTCCTACTCGCTCACTTTCCCTGCGGGCCGCTACCGCATCCAATTCGCCCGCGAATCCTTCGTGCCCCGTGATTTCGTTTTGGATTTCTCCGCGGGCCAATCCCGCATGCTCGATCTGCACCTGGAACTGGAGCGACTTTCCTCGAGCGTGGTAGTCACTTCGCAAGCGGAACCGGCCTTGGCGCAGGAAGCCTCCGCTTCCGTCACGGTCATCACTCGCGATGAGATTGATAATCGCCAGGCGATTCCTCTGACCGATGTCTTGTTGTACGCCCCGGGAGTCGCTGTCGACCGGACGGGCCCGGAAGGCGGGCTCGCCGGAATTTTCCTGAACGGCGGCAACTCCTACCAGACCAAGGTGCTCATCGACGGCACCGCCGCAAATCTTCCCGGCGGCACGTTTGATTTCTCCAACTTCACGCTCGACAACATCGACAAAGTCGAAGTCGTGCGCGGCGCGGAAAGCGCCCTCTACGGCACCGACGCCGCCTCCGGCGTCATTCAGGTATTTACCCATCGCGGGGAAACTCGCGTTCCCGCTTTCAATCTGTTCACCGAAGGCGGCAGCTTTTCCACCGCGCGCGGCGGCGCGCAGCTCAGCGGCCTGCTCGGCTCGTTCGACTATTCCGGTGCGGCCTCTTACTTCACTTCCGAAGGACAAGGCCCCAACGACTCCTTCCGCAATCGCACCATCTCCGGGAACTTCGGCTACGCCTTCAGCGAAACCAATCAGCTCCGTCTCGCGCTTCGCAATAACACCAGCGAAGCGGGCATTCCTGGCCAAACCTTGCTGACCCCTCCGAGCCTCCACCAAATCAACGACCTCCGCGATTTCAGCGTCAATGCCCGCTGGGATTTCACCAGCGGCACTCACTGGCACCATCAGATGAGCGGCGCCGAGTCTTACCATCACGTGTTCACCGCCAACCCCATGCAGAGCTTTTTTGCCACCGATCCCTTCGCCGGCTGCCCGCAAACCAATCCCGCGGCGGTGCCTACCGCGGAGTTTTGCGATTTCACTTCGCCGGGCGCAAAGAGCGAATACAACCGCGCAAGCATCAACGCGCAGACCAGTTACATTCTCCGCAAATTCAGCGCTACGGCCGGATATCAGTACGAAGTCGAGAACACCGACATCTCGTTCCTGGGCATCGGCCATCTTCGCCGCAACAACCAAGGCGGCTATCTCGATTTCCGCTACCTGCCTGTTTCGCGCCTGTCTCTCGATTTCGGCGCACGCGCGGAAGCCAATGGCAGCTTCGGCACCCGCGTCGTTCCGCGCGTCGGCGCTTCCCTGGCCTTGCGCTACGGCAGCGGCTTCTGGGGCGACACGCGTTACCGCTTCTTTTATGGAGCAGGCATCGTCGAACCGCGCTTCGACCAAAACGCCGGCAGCAGCCCTTGCTTCCCCGGCAATCCCACCCTCAAGCCGGAAGCCAGCAAGACCTGGAACACCGGCATCGAGCAAAAACTGCTGGACGATCGCGTGAAAATCTCCGCCGACTATTTTTCCAGCCGCTTCTACGACATCATCAGTTTCACGTCCTGCTCTCCGTTCAGCCCTTGCGCGATTCCTCAGCCGGCGGGCTGCCCCGCTTTCTGGGGCAATTTCTTCAACACCGATCTGGCTCGGGCGCGGGGAACGAATGTCGCCGTGGAAGCCCGCCCGGTTCACGGGCTCATGGTCGCGGGCAATTATTCGTATAACGACAGCCGCGTTCTGGTTTCCCCCAACGCCTTCGATCCCGCGGAAATCGCCGGCAACCACCTGATTCGCCGGCCTCCGCACTCTGGCTCTCTCACGCTCATGTCCTCGTTTCGCCAGTTCCATTTCACCATTGCCGGGTACTTCAGCGGCCCGCGCACCGACAGCGATTTTCTCTTCCTCGGCCTGACGCGCAATCCCGGCTACGCCCGCTTCGACATCGCCAGCAGCTACAACGTTGGCCGCGGCATCTCGCTGTATGCTCACGCCACCAACCTGTTCGACAACCACTACCAGGACGCCATCGGTTATCCGGCGCTCGGCCGGGACGTTCGCGTGGGCATGAACTATCGCTTCAGCGGCAAAAACTAAGGGGCCGCGCCTCTCGTTCGCGAGGTGTACGTACTATGTCTGAGCCCATGCTCTTCTGCTGGTCTGGCGGCAAAGACAGCGCCTTGGCGCTGCACACGCTACTGCAACGCCCCGACGTTCGCATCGCCGCGCTCCTTACCACCGTAACCGAAACCTACGAACGCATCAGCA
>CATPAM010000125.1 GCA_955651735.1 Candidatus Acidiferrales bacterium
ATGTTTATCGAAGCCGACGACGCGGAAATGAAGCAGCTCGCCCACGACGAGGAAAAGCAGCTCACCGCTCGCAAGGAAACCGTCGAGCGTGAGCTAAAACTCCTTCTCTTGCCGAAGGATCCCAACGACGAAAAGAGCGTCATCCTGGAAATCCGTGCCGGCACCGGCGGCGATGAAGCCGGCATCTTCGCTGGCGATCTCTATCGCATGTACTCGCGCTATGCCGAAACGCAAGGTTGGAAGGTTGAAGTGCTCGATAGCTCTCCGTCCTCGATGGGCGGAGTAAAGGAAATCGTCGCCGCCATCCAAGGCAACAAGGTCTATTCCAAACTAAAATACGAAAGCGGCGTGCACCGTGTACAGCGTGTTCCCGCCACCGAACAGCAAGGCCGCATTCACACTTCCGCCGCCACCGTCGCCGTGCTTCCGGAAGCCGACGACATCGACATCAAAATCGAAGCCAAGGACCTGCGCATCGACACTTTCTGTTCTTCCGGTCCCGGCGGCCAGTCCGTGAACACCACCTACTCCGCCGTGCGCATCACCCACATTCCCAGCGGCCTGGTCGTCTCTCAACAAGACGAAAAATCGCAAATCAAAAATCGCGCCAAGGCCATGCGCGTCCTTCGCGCCCGCCTCTACGAACTCGAAATGGAAAAACAGCAATCTGCCATCGCCAGCGAGCGCCGTGGCCAAATCAAATCCGGCGACCGCTCCGAAAAAATCCGCACCTACAACTATCCGCAAAATCGCGTGACCGATCACCGCATCGGTCTCACGCTACACCAATTGACCGAAGTCATGGACGGCAAACTCGCCACCATGGTGGACGCCCTCGATTCCCACTACGAAGCCGAGCGCCTCGACCAGGAGCTTGCTGAGGCATAATCCTCCCTGGGAGGCTTCTATGCTCACACGTCCAGGCTCCAATCCCGGTCCGGAATGGATGAAGAAGTTGGATGCGTCGTCGCGGGACCCGCGGGAGCATCTCCGAAGCGTCAAGCGTCTTTGGCTCTTCTACGGACTCCCCACGTTCGCGGCGCTCTTCTTGGGCCTTGCCTTGGTGCCCCAGGCCGCTCGTCACGGCAACTATGAGTCGCCGGTGCGAACCGGCGGTATGCCGCTGCTTTCCACCGGAAGAACTCCTCACGGAGTCATCGCCATCGGAGGGCGCGCCACCGGCATCCTCGCCATCGGGGGAATCGCGATTGGCTGGATTGCGGTTGGGGCCATTGCCGTGGGCGGCGTTGCCCTTGGAGGTTTATCGGTCGGGTTCTTTGCATTCGGAGCCTTGGCCATTGGCTGGCGCGCCATGGGTGGCGCGGCACTCGGTCACGCGGCGCTAGGAGGCCTGGCGGTGGGAGGTTATGCTTACGCTGGTTCAGGTGCGGCGTACGGCTACTACGAAGCCAGCGGCAAACTTAAAGAAAGCCTTTTCGGATGATCGAGTTGTCTCTAGATAATTCCGTTCGCTCTCTGTTGAAACGCGGCATCGCGCAACTCCGCGAGGCGGACATTCCTTCCTTCACTCTCGCCGCCGAGTTGCTTCTTCTCCACGTCCTCGGCCGCAATCGCACCTGGCTCTATGCCCATCCGGAAGAAATCATCGCCGACGCCGACGCACAGCGCTTCTTCGAATTGATGGCCCGCCGTGCCGCGGGCGAACCGACGCAGCACCTCACCGGCAAGCAGGAATTCTGGGGTCTCGAATTCGAAGTCACTCCCGACGTCCTGATTCCCCGCCCCGAAACCGAGCACGTCATCGAAGTCGCCCTCGACCGCCTCGCCCTCCGCGAACTTCGCGCAGGCCGCCCCCAAAAATCCACCGGCGCCGGCCTACAAATCACCGACATAGGCACCGGCTCTGGCTGCATCGCCATCGCCCTAGCCAAAGAACTCCCCGCCGCAAATTTCCTCGCCACTGACATCTCGCCCGCGGCCTTAGCCGTAGCGCAGCGTAATGCCCAGCGCCACGCCGTAGCCGATCGCATCCATTTCGTCGAATGCAATCTGCTAGCACTCCCCGTAGGGGCACAGCACGCTGCGCCCCAGCTAGGCGCGATCCCAAACAACGCACGCCCCGCCTTTCACGAGTCACGAATCACGAGTCACCAGTCACGCTCCTTCGATCTCATCGCCAGCAACCCCCCCTACATCGGCGGGCGCGAAGCGCCCTCACTCCCCCGCGAAGTCCGCGATCACGAACCCCACTCCGCCCTTTTCGGCGGCGAAGAAGGCTACGAACTCTACGCCGACCTAATCACCCAATGCGTCCAGCACCTCAAGCCTGGCGGTATCCTCGTCCTCGAGCTAGGCCACAATTCCCTCCCCGCCGTACAGCCCCTCCTCGACGCGACAACCTGGACCAATGTCGGCGTAACCAACGACCTAGCCGGCATCCCCCGCGTCCTCGCCGCCGAGCGCGTCTGACCGCATCGAATCGCTAGCGAACAAAAAGTGAAAAGCGTAGGCTAGGGGCATGCCGGAACTGGCTCGCTTCCGCGCTAAGCACGGCCCGGTCGATCAACAAACTTTGCCGGGCGTTGCTTCCATCCTTCATGTCGACATGGACGCGTTTTTCGTCTCCGTCGAATTGCTCGAGCGGCCGGAATTGCGCGGCAAAGCCGTCATCGTCGGCGGGCAGCCTAATCAGCGCGGCGTGGTCACCGCCGCCAGTTACGAAGCGCGCAAGTTTGGCGTGCATTCCGCTATGCCGCTGCGCACCGCTGGGCGACTTTGTCCGCACGCCGTCTATCTTGATAGTCACCACGCCAAATATTCCGAGTGCAGCGATCGCGTCGCGACGATCCTCGCGAAATTTTCCCCGGTCGTCGAAATGGTTTCGATCGACGAAGCCTATCTCGATCTTTCCGGCACGGAACGCCTGCACGGTCCGCCGCTTGCCGCCACCGACAAACTTCTTCGCACCATCACGCGCACCACAGGACTTCCCTGCTCGGGCGGCCTGGCCACCACGCGCCTCGTCGCCAAGGTCGCTTCTGATCAAGCCAAGCCCCGCGGCCTGCTCTGGGTCGCGCCGGGAAGCGAAGCGCGTTTTCTTGCACCGCTTCCGGTGCGCAAGATTCCAGGCATTGG
>CATPAM010000126.1 GCA_955651735.1 Candidatus Acidiferrales bacterium
GTGGTGACGAATCCGCTGGACGCCATGGCGCAAGCGGCGTGGAAGGTGAGCGGGTTTCCGAAAACGCGCGTGCTCGGGATGGCCGGCGTACTGGACTCCGCGCGAATGAGCACGTTTGTCGCGATGGAATGCAAGGTCAGTGTGGAGAATGTGCATTCGTTCGTGCTCGGCGGGCACGGCGACGACATGGTGCCGCTGCCGCGTTATTCCACAGTGGCCGGCATTCCGCTGCCGGACTTGCTGCCGAAGGAGCGCATCGACGCGATTGTGGAGCGCACGCGCAAGGGTGGCGCGGAGATTGTGAATCTGCTGAAGACGGGTTCGGCATACTACGCGCCTTCGGCTGCGGCTGTCGAAATGGTCGAAGCGATTTTGAAGGACAAGAAAAAGATTCTTCCTTGTGCCGTGTATCTGGATGGCGAGTATGGAATCAAGGGACTATTCGTCGGCGCGCCGGTAAAGCTTGGCGCCACGGGTGTGGAAGAGATTATTCAAATCAAGCTGACGCCGGAAGAAAATGCAGCGTTGCAAAAGTCGGCCGGATCAGTGAAGGAACTCGTGAACGTGCTGGGAATTTGAGAGCTGCCAGACTCAACACAGAGGACGCGCAGCTCAGAGCACCGAGGTCACCGATACGAAGAGACGCGCACGCCCCCCTTTTTGTTTTCAGCAGCTAGAAGCCGAACAGTTTTCCCGCTCCGGCTACCAACGCTAATGTGAAGACGGCGATGACCACTTCGCCGATCGCGCCAACCGCGAACGGACGCAAACCCTGCTTGCGCATTTCGCGGAAATTGGTGCGCAGGCCGACGCCCGCAAAGGTCAGGAGAAACGCCCAGCGCGAGAGATTCGCCAGCGCCGTGGTCTGCTCCTTCGTGAAGAAATGGTACGTCGCGAGAATGGAAATCAGCAGGAAGCCAAGAACGAACTTCGGGAATTTTTGCCAGAGGAAGGCCGCTTTGTTCCCCACCGTCTTGGCTTGACCGCGGCTGGCCCAATAAATCGCATACGCGAGCACTACGAATCCAATCATCGCGTTGCGAGTGGTTTTTGCTAGCACGGCCAGCTTGCCGGCGGCGTCGGAGTACAGCGCGCCGGCAGCAGTGGCTTCGGCGGTGTTGTCGACCGCGAGCCCAGCCCAAAGGCCGTAGGCGTGATCGCTGAGGTGCAGCGCGTGCCCAATCAATGGAAATGTGAACAGCGAGAGAGCGCCGAGGGCGAGGATGGCAGCAATGGCGAAGGAAGAGTCTTCGTCATCGGCTTCGATGGCGCCCTGCGTGGCGATAATTGCGCTGACGCCGCAGACCGCAGACCCGACCGCGAGCAACGAAGTGAGTTTGGGACGCAAACCGAAAGCACGCCCGAGGAGGGTCATGAAGGCAATGGCCACAGCTATTTCAATGGCTACGAGCGCAAGGCTGACCCCGCCAAGCTTCAACACGTCACCCAGAAGAAACCGCGAGCCGAGCAGCACGATCCCAGCCTTCAGCCAGAATTCGTAGGTGGCCACACCGGAGCGGAAGATCTGCGGCACACCGACCGTATTTGAAATCGCCAGGCCGATGAGAATGGCCCACAGCACGTACTCTATGTTTGGGAATGTCCAATGATGAGCTTTCGCGTAAGTCCCCACGTTGCGCTCGAGTAGCTTGCCGGCATAGCCGACAGCCGCGAGCAGCAGCACGCCCGGGACCACGCGTAGAAGTTGCAGAGCAGGCTGCGCCGGCCTTGCTTGAGGTAGTGCGATTGCGTCCGCCATTGTTTTCCTCTCGGAGTGAAATCTTGGATAAGGTTCCCTTGGAATCCGGGCGGCCTACCAGGGCACGCGCGTGAATACGCCGGCCCGGATCAGCAAGGCCGCGAGAAGCGCCGCCACAACTGCCCAACTGTCCAGCGATAACAACCAGGTCTTTCGCGAATTCAGAGATACTGCGTTGGTGCTCATGGTTCTCTCCTTGATTGGTCCTTCAACTTACGGCAGAGGGCGACACGGAACGACCGTCCGGATCACCCCGCCAAAACGCCTTGCTGATTTCTTGAACTTTCCGTGAAGCGACGCGTCCAACTATCATCAATGCCGGCGCGGGCAGCTCTTCCTCGTGGGCCAACTGCGCAACACTGGTCCATCGAATCTGTTGTCCGGCGCCCGTGGCATTCGACACGATGACGCACGGCAGGTCGTCCGGCAGGCCGCCTTCGAGCAAGCGATGCGCCACTTCCGCATAGTCTGGTCCGGGCATGTACAGCGCAAGGGTCGTGGTGCTGGTGATGGCGCTAAAATCCATCGGTGCGCCTTCCGTGCCGCGCGAAAATGTGCTGATCACGACTTGCGAGGCAGCGCGGCGGTCCGTGAGCGAAATTCCCGCGGCGGCCGCAGCGCCCAGCGCGGCGGTGATCCCCGGCACGACTTCAAAATCCACACCGGCATTACGCAGCGCCTCGATTTCCTCTCCCGCGCGGCCGAAGATGAGCGGGTCGCCTCCCTTTAGTCGAATCACAACGTCATGCTTCGCGGTCGCGGACACCAGCAATGAATTGATTTCGTCTTGCGTAAGCAGCTTTCGCCCGCAGCGCTTGCCTACATCGATTGCTTCCGCTTCGCGTCCGATAAGCTGCAGAATTCCCCTGCCAACGAGCGAGTCGTGAAACACGATGCTGGCGCGCGCAAGCAGCCGCGCCGCTCTCACGGTGAGGAGCTCCGGGTCTCCCGGACCTGCGCCGACCAAGTGCACCTTGCCCATCATGCCGCTCCCCGCGTCGCGCGCTGCCGTCGCGCTTCCTGAAGAAAACGCTCGAACATCGGCTGGCTCGCAAGATGGTGCAGCAGAACTTTCTTGGAATCCGCGCTGCCATCGCCAGCGCGCAGCAGTTCACGGGCGGCGCCTAGCCACTCGAGCCATAACTCGTACTCTGGACCGAATTGCTTCTCGAGCTGGAGTCGCAACCGCTGCGCGAGCGCGGGGCTCTTGCCGTTCGTAGAAATAGCAACTTGCAGGTCGCCGCGCTGCACGACCGAGCCATAGTAAAAATGGCAGTGCTCAATGTCATCCACGGCGTTGCACAGAATGCCCCGCGCGTCAGCCTCGCTAAAAACAGCTTCGTTAATGCCAGGCGCGGAAGTGGCGGCAATCACCAGATATGCGCCGTCGAGCTCCGCCGGGGCAAACGTCTTCGCTCGCCATTCCAGTTTCCCATGTGCGATCCATTGCGCGATGGCCGGTGTCACCTGCGGCGCGACAACGCGAACGCGAGCCTCGGCCGCGAAGAGGCCATCAATCTTCCCTTCCGCGACGGCGCCTCCGCCGACGACCACAACCAGGCGATCCCGAAGCTTCACGAAAATGGGCAGCAAGCTCATGCTAGCCTTCGACTCCCATCGGCACCGGGCCGGCCGCGGCGTCGCGTTCCACAGAAGCGACGAGTTCTCCAGCCAGCCATCCACGAATCTGCTCGTTCGAATGGCGCGCGAAAAAGCGGCGAAGATTTTCGCCAGGCTCGCGCCGCTCGTTGAATTCGCTCAGCAGTCGTTCGATGGCCTCCGGCACTTCCGACGCTGCGCAGCGATAACCGACGGGCCGCGCAATCGACGCGAACTCCCCCACGCTGCCACCGACGCAGAAGTAATAAGCGTCGACCATCCGGCCATCGACCTTCAATTTTTTGCCCTCGATGCCGATGTCCGCGATCCAGTGTTGCCCGCAGCTATTCGGGCATCCGGTGATGTGCAATTTGAGCTGCTCCTGGAACCCTGGCAGTCGCTGATCGAGCTCTTCCGTAAGCCAACGCGCGAAACTCTTTGTTTCTGTGAGCGCCAGCTTGCAAAATTCTGAACCGGTGCAAGCAACGGTCCCACGCGCGAAAGCGGAATCGCGCACCTGCAAGCATACCGCGGTCAACTCGCCGGCGACCCGCGTCGCATGCTCATTGGGAACATTCACGATGAGCAGGTTCTGCATGATGGTGTTGCGGAGATGCCCATCGGCGTACCGGTCGGAGAGATTCGCAGCGGTGCGCAACTGCTCCGGCGTTATGCGCCCGCGCAGCACGTTCGCGCCAACATACGAAAGCCCCTGCTGCTTCTGAGCGTGAATGCCAATGTGATCGCGGTGAATGTCCGAGGGAACCTCTTCCGGTTCGGCGGTGTCGAGCGCAAAACCCAGCCGATCTTGCAGTGCACCCAGGAAGGAATCCGCCGTCCAGCCATGGTGCAAGAAAAGAAATTTCAGCCGGGCGCGCTCGCGGTTTTGGCGGAGCACTTCCGATTCACGAAAGAGCTCCGCTACGCCGCGTAGAACGGGGACAGCCTGCTCCCACCGCACGAATGCGTTCAAGCGAACGCCGAGGTGCGGATCGGTGGAAAGACCCCCAGCCACGCGCAGCGAGAATCCGACCTCATCCCCGTGCGAGCGCTTCCGCGTGACCGCAGTAAGTCCGACATCATTGATCTCCGGATACGTGCACCACGAACGGCAGCCGGTGATTGAAACCTTGAACTTGCGCGGCAGATTGTAGAACTCGGAATTGCCGCCAAGCTGCCCGTTCACCTCCAAAGCCAATGGCGAAGCATCGCAGTACTGGTGCGCGTCAAAACCCGCCACAGGGCACCCCGTAATATTCCGCGCGACGTCGCCGCAAGCGCCGGTGGTCGTCAACCCCACGCGCCACAACGCCTCGAGCACTTCCGGCAGCGATTCAATCGTCACCCAGTGCAACTGCACGTTTTGCCGCACGGTGATGTCCGCAACGCCGCGAGCGTGGCGCTCGGCGAGGTCGGCGATGGTGCGCGCCTGCTGACTGCTCAGGAGGCCGTTGGGAATTCGGATGCGCACCATAAAGAACGGCGTCGCTTTGCCTTCGCCATTCTTGCCGCCGACCACGCCAGCGCCGTCGCCCTGCGTGTAGACGCCCCACGAACGAAAATACGTGCCCAGCCATTCCGGTGGAATGGAAGCATGACCCTGCCGCGCAAATGCCCGGATCTCGTCGAAGTGCTCCCAAGCATTCTTCTCGCGTTTCAAACGCTCCACGCGTTGGGCTTTGGTTTCCTTGATTTCGCTCATGTGTACTCTGAACTTGCCGGGCTAAAGCGCGGCACCTACAAGCCTGATTTTGATGCCCCAAAAACAAAAAACCCACGTTAGCCTGAACTCTGGCAACGTGGGCTCGGAACTTGCGCTTACTTTGCGTCTAAGTCCGGAAACTCCTCTGGCCAGAGATGGGCGCCTTGCGACACGCAGCGTTGCACGCGCAAGAACAACAGATCGTCTGGCAGCAGATACTCATCAGATTAGAGA
>CATPAM010000127.1 GCA_955651735.1 Candidatus Acidiferrales bacterium
GGGGATGATGCTTCGATGCGGAAGAGTTTGTGGCGTCGCCGGGCTGCTGCTTGCGCTCATCGCAAGCAGCGGAAGTGCATTAAGTCAAGATAAGCCGGACGCTTCGACGCCGAAGACATCTCCATCCCAGTCTCCAGCGGTAAGTAACCAGAATCCGCCTGCCTCGTCTGACCCCAACGCGCCACAGGACGATAATCCCAAGCGCATCCTGGGCATCATCCCAAATTTTCAGACCACGAACGACACTCCGGCGGTGCAAGAGCCCCTCACGGTAAAAGAGAAGTATGTGCTCGCCTACCACCAATCCGTGGATTTCAGCGCGCACATTGGCAATGCATTTCAAGCGGCGCTACAGCAGGCCAGCAACGGACAGCCTCACTATGGGCAGGGCTGGGGGCCCTACGCACAGCGGTTTGGCGCCGGGGAAGCGGACCAGTTTACGTCCGCGTTCTTTATCTTTGGTTTCCTGCCCCACATTTTGCACGACGATCCGCGCTACTTTCGCAAGGCCAAGGGTCCGATCTGGAGCCGTATTCAATATGCGGCCACGCGGACGGTGATCTCGCGCAAGGATTCCGGCGACCCAACTTTCAATACTCCGCAAGTGTTAGGTCAACTTTTGCAGCAGGGAATTTCGACTTCCTATTATCCGGCACAGGATCGGTCGGTAAGTGCCGTCTTTCAGAATTGGGGCATCAACCTTGCTTACACCAGCGCCTATAACGTCCTCAAGGAGTTTTATCCAGATTTTCTGCGCATTGTGTTCCACCGCCACAAGGAACAGGCTACCAGCGCACCCGCAAGCTAAACGTTCTTGCGGCCAACTACTTGACGAGATGTTGAAAGTGCCTGAAATCCTAAAGCGCGGCGGCTCGACGGCTGCGAGCGGTTCGCACGAAGTTGAGAAAGCGATGCGCCAGTTCGCGAATTCGCCCTTCCTGCCGGCTCTGCACTGCTTCCTGGGGAATTAGCTCGCGTCCGATGCCAATCGCGACCGCTCCCGCCAAAATGAAGTTGGCTGCGGTTTGCTGGTTCACGCCTCCCGCGGCGATCAAGGGAATTTTGGGAAAAGGCCCCTTTAAGGCGCGGATGTAACTGTCGCCGCCGACTTGCGCGCACGGAAAGACCTTCACGAAATCCGACCCAGCTTTCCATGCGGTGACGATTTCCGTTGGCGTGAGGGCGCCCGCCATCATGGCCAAATCTCTTTGCTTGGCGAATTCCACGACCGCCAAATCAAGTCCCGGGCAGGTCAGAAATCGTACACCAGCATCCACGCAGAGGCGCGCAGTTTCAAGGTCTAGCACGGTCCCCGCGCCGACGATCACATCCGGAAGGTTTTTCACCAGGTGCGAAATCACCTCGATGGCGCCTGGCACGGTCATGGTTATTTCTACGATGGGAATGCCGCCACGAGCAACCACCTCCGCAGCGAAAAGTGCGTCTTCGGGGGAAGAAGTGCGGACCGCGGGAACGATTCCGATTTCCTCAATCTTGGCGCAGACCTCATTCTTGTCCAACTGGTCTCCTTCGGGATGCTGCTGGCGAGCGTTCCGAGCGTGAATTCATTCGCATCTAAATCTGCGCACAAAACTGCGGGTTCCTCGCTGTGGATGATATCCTTTACAATGAACAGGAATGCAGGTCAAGAGCACGCGTTTGCGTCAAACCCTGCGAGCATTGCGGATCTGGATTCTATGAGAGTGCGGGTTCATCGGAGTTTTGTTCGGCAAGCCGCCTTCTGCGTCCTCGCTGTCCTGTGCGGGCTCTTCGCTGTTGCCGGGCGGGGGGCGGCCGTGTCTGTTCTCTCTGCGCGGGCGGCTACCCATTTTGCCATCGCTGATTTTGACGGAGACAGTCGGCCCGATGTCGCCAGCGTTCACGTCGGTCAAGGCAGCTCGCGCAGTACGCGCTACTGGATTGCGTTTCACCTGAGCGGGGGCAGCGGGCAGACCGTGGGCATCACGGCGCCCACTGGCGGACTGCAAATCACATCACGCGACGTAAACGGAGACAGTTTTCCCGATGTCATCGTCACGACGGCGTGGACAAACAAACCCGTCGCCGTTCTACTGAACGATGGTTTTGGAAACTTTACGGTTTCCAATCCTTCCGAATTTCGGAGTGTCTTCGCAGCTTCCGAAACGTCGTGGAGGTTTGCGGCGGATGAAATCCGGGATGCTGCCGCTGCGCTCCTGCTTTCCCGCTACGCGTGCGGCGATTGCGGGAGGGTGAGCAGATCTTCGTTGCCCAGAGGACTGACGCGGCTGCTTGCGGCGCGGTCCAACTCTGCGTCACTCTTGGCTTCCGCTTCACCCTTAACTGGCCGGGCTCCACCTTGTCGATAGCGTTGTTCACAACCAATTAACAAATTAAGAAAATAGTGGGCTTGGCGGCGGCGCAAGTGTCCACCGACGCGCTCACCCTGGCTTCACACAAAAATATTCCGTTTCCTTTATCACGGCACTTGGGAGGTTTCATGAAGGGGTTATCGAGGCGCCTGGGGTTTGGGCTCTTCCTGGCTGCGGTTTCCGCGCGAAGCGCTTGGGCGCAAAAAGCGATGACGTGGCAGGAGATTCGAGACAAGTTCGAGGCAGCGAACCCGTCGTTGCGCGCGGGCCAGATCGGCGTGGATGAGTCCCGAGCGCAGGAAATCACCGCGTTTCTTCGTCCCAATCCGAATTTCACTCTGGCGACGGACGGGACTCAAATCGCGCCCTACAAAGGAGTCTGGCAGCCGTTCACCGGCACTCAGTTCTCACCCAACCTTAGCTATCTGCACGAACGGCAGCACAAACGGGAATTGCGGCTGGAGAGCGCTCAAAAGGCGACGGGAATAGCCATTTCTGGCCAGGCGGACTTGCATAGAACTCTTCTCTTTACTTTGCGCATGGCCTTTATTCAAACGCTACAGGAAAAAGCGATCTTTGACCTTGCGAAAGAAAATCTTTCGTATTACGACCATCTTCTGGACGTGAATAGCGAGCGCTACAAAGCGGGGGCAATCGCGCAGGTGGATTTGGACCGTCTGGAATTGCAGCGGGTGCAGTACGAGTCGGATTTACAAACCGCGGAAGTGAATCTGCGAACGGCGAAGATTCAGCTTCTTGCGCTATTGAACGACCGCACCCCGGTGGGACAATTCGACATCACGGGCCCGTACGATTTTTCGACGCAAATTGCTTCGCTAGAGGAGGTCCGGCAGATGGCATTGGATACGCGGCCGGATCTAAAGGCGGCTGTTGAAGCCATAGACAAAGCCCAAACCGATCACAAGCTCGCTGTTGCGAATGGCTCAACTGATCCGACCTTTAGCGCGTGGTATACGTACAATCCCTCGTTCAACAACCCATTTGCGCACCAAACGGTCGGCGCCAATGTCAGCATCCCCCTCCGCATCTTCGACCGGAATCAAGGGGAGAAGAAGCGCACGGAACTGGACATCGACCGGAACGAGAAACTGATGGAGGCGACGCGAGCGCAAGTCTTCAGTGATGTGGATTCCGCGTACGCTACGGTCAACAGCACGGTGATCCTGCTGCAACTCTATAAAGGCAGGTATTTGCAACAGGCATCGAGGATACGCGACACCATTGCGTTTTCATATGAACACGGCGCCGCATCCCTCCTCGATTTTCTGAATGCGCAGGCCGACTACCGGAGCGTTCAGGTGAACTACCTGAACTTGGTTGCTTCCTATCTGAACGCCGCAAGTCAACTGAATCTTGCCGCAGGACGCGAGGTCATCCCATGAAACCCGCCAACCTGGCGACGATGGCCGCGTTTTTTGCCGCGAGCTTTTTCCTGGTGGCTTGCAGCGGCGGCAAAGCGGATCCGAAGGCGGAGGCGCCGCCAACACCTACGGTCGAGCATGAGCAGGACCTGAATGTGGTACAGGTGGATCATCCGGAGCAGTTTCCGCTGGTCGCGGCGGTGGCGTATGAGGCCACATCCCAGTTGAACGCAACCGGAACCGTCAGTCCGGACATCTCCCGCAGCGTGCCTGTCATTTCGATTGCCACTGGCCGCGTAGTGGAAATCAAAGCGCGGCTCGGAGACACGGTGAAAAAAGGTCAACTCCTCCTGCGCGTGCAGAGCGCGGACGTGTCCGGGGCCTTTTCCGACTATCGAAAGGCAATGGCCGACGAGAAGCTCGCAAAAATACAATTCGACCGCGCCAAGCTGCTCTACGACAAGGGCGCTATCTCTCTGAACGATTTCCAGACCGCGGAAGATGTCGAGAACAAGGCCCAGGTCGACGTGGAGAACACCACCGAGCGGCTTCGCGTCCTCGGCGGCAGCATCGCTCATCCTGCCGCAATTGTTGACATTGTCGCTCCAGTTTCCGGCGTGATTACCGACCAGCAGGTCACCAATGCTGCGGGTGTTGCCGGGCTGGGCTCGCCCAACCCATTCACCATTTCGGATTTGTCCAACGTGTGGATTCTTTGCGACGTCTACGAAAACGATCTAGCTAACGTTCACCTAGGCGAAAGCGCGGAAATCCGCCTGAACGCCTATCCCGACAAGGTATTCACCGGACGCATCAGCAACGTGGCGCCGGTGCTCGATCCGACGCTGCGCACCGCTAAAGTGCGCATCGAAGTACGTAATCCGGGAATCATGCGCGTCGGCATGTTCGTCACCGCCACATTCCGCGGGGAGAAAAAAGAAACGCGGGCCGCGGTGCCAGCCGCCGCCATTTTGCATCTGCACGATCGCGACTGGGTCTACGTTCCGATGGGCAGCAACAAGTTCCGGCGCACAGAAGTCGTTGCAGGGAACGCCTTGCCGGACAAAATGCAGGAAATCATTTCGGGCATAAAGCCGGGGCAGCAGGTGGTCAGCAACGCATTGGTATTGCAGAACACCGTGGAGCAATAGGTGGATCTTCGTCAGAACTTTCAAAGGGTACTCCGGTAATGCGCGCGCTCATCGATTTCGCGTTGAACAACCGCCTGATGGTCATAGCGCTTGCGGTCCTCCTGCTGGTGTGGGGTGCCGTATCGTTTCATAACCTTCCGGTGGAAGCGTATCCGGACGTGGCCAACAACTACGTCCAAATCATCACGCAATGGCCGGGACGAGCCGCAGAAGAAGTCGAGCAGCAAGTCACTATCCCCATCGAGATTCAGATGAACGGAACGCCGCACCTGACGCACCTTCGCTCCGTTTCGCTCTTCGGGCTATCCAGCGTGATGCTCATCTTCGACGACGATTCGATTAACGACTGGAACCGTCAGAAGGTTTTGGAAAGGCTCTCGCAGGTCACCCTGCCGAACGGTTTGCAGCCGCAGATGGGCACGGACTGGAGTCCGGTAGGCCAGATTTACTGGTACACGCTGAAGAGCACCAACCCGAAGTATGACTTGATGGAACTGAAGTCCATCGAGGATTGGACC
>CATPAM010000128.1 GCA_955651735.1 Candidatus Acidiferrales bacterium
ATTCAAGATCGTGGCCACGCACTCCGCGAGCGATTCGCGAATTTCGCTGTCATCAATCGTCACCGTCCGCGGCACTCCTTCAATCAAGTTTCGGCCCTTCACTTCCATCGTCAGCGGTTTCTCCAACGGATAGGCCGAGCCAATCTCCATCTTGATCTGTTCCGCAGTGCGCTCGCCCACCAGCAAGTTGTACTTGCGCTTCAAATATTGCATCACCGCTTCGTCCATCTCATTGCCCGCGACGCGCACGGAACGCGAGTACACGATACCGCTCATCGAAATCACCGCGATATCCGTCGTGCCGCCGCCGATATCGACGACCATGTTTCCGGACGGCTCCTCGATGGGCAGCCCCGCGCCAATCGCCGCGGCCATGGCTTGCTCCACCAGGTAAACTTCGCTCGCCCGCGCCCGGTACGCGGAATCCTGCACCGCGCGCTTTTCCACCGGAGTGATTTCGCTCGGCACGCCAATCACAATGCGCGGATGCACCAGCACCCGCCGGTTGTGTGCCTTTTGAATAAAATAGGTCAGCATCTTTTCCGTGACCTTGAAGTCCGCGATCACGCCGTCTTTCATCGGCTTGATGGCCACCACGTTTCCCGGCGTGCGCCCCAGCATGTCTTTTGCTTCACGCCCCACGGCCACCACTTCGCCGGTCGTCTTGTTGATCGCCACGATCGACGGCTCGTTCACCACGATGCCTTTGCCGTGCGCGAACACCAGCGTGTTCGCTGTCCCCAAATCGATCGCCAGGTCGGATGAAAACAAACTGAACACCGACCTGAGGTTGTAACCGTTCTTATTCATTCCTAGATCCCCCTGCGGAAAGCCGGCCCCGCGGCCGTCCGGAGCTACCTATTCTCTCCCGACCTCATCTCCAGCGCAAAGCAGCGCGCTCTGATTGTCACGTGATCGTCAAGCAGCAACGTGGATGCCCGATGGCCAACCGTTCCACTTCGCAATTCGCAGGCGACTCGCGCCGTCGTTTACTTCGGTACCACCACGGAAACTTGCTGTTTGTTTGTTCCTCCACGGCGATTCTGTCCAATCACGACAATAGTATGCTCTCCAGGCAGCAACGGCTCCGTAAAATGCCGGAACGTTCCATCCTTCGCGATGTTCGGCACTGGCTGTCCGTTGATGATCAGCGCGGCGCCCGGTTCGGTGCGTCCTGTAATTTCAACTGCGTGGCCCACGAGCTGCGTACTTTGAATCTCGAGGAGCATGTCCTGCGTCTTGCCCTGTGCGACCAGTGTGAACTTGTTCGTTTCGCTTACGTCGCTCGACGATTTCTTCGCGCTTATCGCCGTCACATTCCAAAAGTAGTCCCCGGCATCTAATCCGGAAATGTCCACGCCCGTGCCGGTTACCTTGGGCGCTTCCTTCACGATCTTGGTGAACATGCTGGTCGTACTGATGCGCAGCGAATAGGATGATGCGTCCTTCACGGGTTTCCATTCGAAGTGCACCGCAGCCGTTCTGGGATTCTCTACAATAATCGGCGTCAGGTTGATCGGTTCCAGCAGCTCAGGCGGCGCGAGTACATCGGACTTCGAGAACGGCCCTCCGGGCGGAATGTTGACCTTCTGATATTGCGTCACTTCGATCTGGTCCTGCCCGCGCTGCACCTGCGCGCTGCCGTTGGACACCACGATTTCGCTTTCCTTTGTATCCTTGTCAGACTTCACCGCTGCCCGGCTGTTGGGCCGCAATTCCGCCTTGGCGTCCTCCACACTCACTGCCGCCTTCGATCCCGGCGAAGCCCAGGTCGGCGTCGACAAGTCCACTTCACCGGTGTTGATGCGCACCGCCACGCTGGTCGGCTTGTTACTGGCCGTGGAATTTTCTTCCACCGTGATCAGCGTGCCCGGCTTCACCGTATAGGATGTTCCGTCAGCAAACGTCACGCGCGCGTAACCATCCGCGCCCGTCTGCACCAGGTCGCCCTTGTCCAGCGACGTGCGGTAATCCGCTTCCACCCACTGTACCGAGTTCACTTTCTTCACCTGCACTCGGCCGTCCAGGTTCACGAATTTCGCTTGCGTCTGCGAGCCTGTTGCGTTTTCGCTGTCATTGCTCTCAATCGCCGTCGAAATCTTGCGCGTCACCGCCATGTACAAGCTCGGAAACGCGATAAACATCCCCGCCGCGATAATCGCTGCAATCAATAGACCATAAACAATCACCGTCTTGTAGGTGACGGCGTGCCACTGCACTTCCACTCGATGAATCTTCGGCGGAGTGGCGGGCTCCATCGGGCGAGGCGGTTCGGTTGGTGTCTGCGTAGGCACAGTTCAGGCGCACTCGTAGCGCCATTTTCGCAATGTAGCACAGCGATTTGCGCCGCGCTTGAATCGCGCGCCCCCGCGTACTCAATCAGCAAATAGCGCTCGCGCCGCCGCTTGTCTCCTCGCAATCAGGGACGCAGGAAATAACCGTGCTTATCCAGGTTTGCCGCCACCGCCACATCGAAAAGGCCGATCATCATTTCGTCGTACGTTTGCTCTCCCCAGCGGACTGCCGCTGCCGGGTCCGGATTGTGCGGATTGTTGGCGGAGTTGTCGTACCAGGCGAC
>CATPAM010000129.1 GCA_955651735.1 Candidatus Acidiferrales bacterium
GCACGTACTTGGCCCTTGGGATCCTTGGCGAGATTAATTACCGCCAGGAACAAAGGCGCCAGTTCCCCTCCCCGTTTTTCCAGCGCGAAATATTTCTGGTGGCCGCGCATCACGGAGATCAGGATTGCGTCCGGCAGGCGCAGAAACGCCGGGTCGAAGCTCCCCTGAATCACCGTCGGAAATTCATTCAGGTAGGTGACCAGGTCCAGTAGCGTCGCGTCGGCGTGGAGGCGGAGACCTGAGGCTTTGGTTTGCGCCGCCAGTTCCGATTCAATCTTGGCGCGACGTTCCCCGGGGCGCACGATGACGCCGTTCGCGCGCAGCTTCTTCTCGTACTCGACGAAGCTGCGCACGCGGATGGAGTGCGCGCCGAGGAAGCGGTGGCCGCGCGTGGTGTCTCCCGCCGCGATACCCGCGCAGGTCAGCTTCAGTGGCTTGCCGTCGAGCACCGCAACGACCCAACGGATGGGCCGAATGAAGCGCGGACCGTCGAGCCCGGTCCAGGTCATCGAGCGCGGCCAGGCCAGATCGTGCACGGCGTGCGGCAGGATGTCGGCCAGGATTTGCTCGGCGGTGCGGCCGCGCTTGACCTGCTTCGCGGCGAGGTATTCGCCCTTCGCGGTCTTGACCAAGAATACTTCGTGGAGCGCAACGCCCTGCTTCTCGGCAAAGCTCACCGCGGCGCGTGTCGGCTCGCCGACAGAGTCGTAAGCCACAGACTTCGGCGGCCCGGTCACTTCGCTCGTCACGTCCGCTTGCTTGCGCGGCAAGTTCTGCGCCCATACCGTCAGGCGCCGCGGACCACCAAAGGTCTCCACGGTGACGCCAGTTCCGATGCTCTCCGCCGTCAGCACCTTCTCGACATACGCCTTGAGATCGTCGGCGGCTTTCGCAATCATCCCGGCCGGTATCTCTTCGCAGCCGATCTCGAAGAGCAACTCCAATCCCTTCTCAGGTTGCGCCTGCACCGGAGATCCCTCCCGCTGCCACTTCTTTGTCGCCGGGCTCATGCGCGCACCTCGCGCCGCAGCGTCCCGTCGCCAATCTGTTCCAGGTATGACGCGGCAGTGCGGCACGCAAGTCCTCGCACGCGGGCCATCAGCGCTGCGCGCTCCGTAGTCGAGATCACGCCGCGCGCATCCATCAGGTTGAATAAGTGCGAGCACTTCAAGGAGTGATCATAAGCCGCCAGGACCGGATAGCGCGCGCGCTCCTGTCCTTCCGTTGTGGCAAAACCTTCAAGTAATTCTTTAGCTTGCCGCTCGTGCAGCTCGAACTCCGCTCGAATAGCTGCCGCGTCGCTGCGATCGAAGCTGTACGCAGAAAGCTGTTGCTCCTCCGCGAGCCGGATGTCTCCGTAACTCTTGTCCTCGGACCAGCGCAGATCGTAGACGCTCTCTACTCCTTGCAGAAACGCGCAGATGCGCTCCAGCCCGTACGTCAGCTCGACCGAGATCGGGTCCAGGTCGATGCCCCCGCTCTGCTGGAAGTAGGTGAATTGGGTGATCTCCAGTCCGTCCAGCAACACCTGCCAACCAATCCCCCACGCACCGAGCGTTGGCGACTCCCAGTTGTCTTCCTCAAAGCGAATGTCATGCTCCTTCAAATCAATTCCAAGTGCGGCGAGGCTCTTCAGGTAGAGGTCCTGCACATCGACCGGTGAAGGCTTAAGGATGACTTGAAACTGCAAGTGCTTGTACAGCCGGTTGGGATTTTCGCCGTAGCGTCCGTCGGCGGGCCGACGGCTCGGCTGCGCATACGCAACGCGATAAGGAACGGGTCCAAGCACGCGCAGGAAGGTTTCCGGATGCATCGTCCCTGCCCCGACTTCCACGTCGTAGGGCTGCTGCAATACGCAACCTTGCCGGACCCAGAACTGCGACAATTTCAGAATCAAATCTTGAAATGTGATTCCGATCCTCTTCTCAAGTTTTACTTTAACTTTCAAGTCGTCTCCAAAAGTTCTCGCGTCTTCAATTTCCGGTCGCTACTGTGCTCGATCCAGTTCAGCGCCGCTTCGCGCAATTCCCTCAGCGCCGCGCCCATTCCAGATGCGTTCTCGATGCGGTCGAGCCGTTCACCAGTAAACTGCTCAGCAAGCTGCCGGGCCTCCAAGTGTAAAGCCTTCATTCCCGGACGCCGGCATTTCTCGCACAGCAGCCCGGGCTGCCACGGCGCATGATAGGCGGCGCCCGCGCCAAATTCCGCCCCGCACGACGAACAACGATCAAATCGCGGCAGCCATCCGCCCAGCCGCACGGTCCAGAAGGCAAAGTAACTCAAGGGCAGCGCCCAATCCCCCGTCCGCTCGATCTCGCGGACCGCCAGCAGTATCAGCCGGAACATGGGCTCGGTCGCTTCGTGGTCGGGAAGCACCAATTCCGCGGCTTCACTGATCACTGCAAGGCCGGTGCTAAGCTCATAATTGCTCTGTGCCTTGTGGAACGACTCCAGCAGTTCGCACTGCTGGATGCGCACCAACTCGCGCGTTTCCTTCTCCACGTACCAGATTTGCACGTGGGAAAGAACCTCGAGGGTCGAGCCGTAGCGATTCTTTACCCGTCGCGCGCCCGCAGCCACTCCGCGAACCCGGCCGGACGCACGGCCAAGAAAGCTCACCAGGCGGTCGGCCTCGCCCAGCGGAAAAGTCTTCAAGATAATGGCTTCCGTTTCCCGGGCGGGCATTTCGCTGTCGGCGCGCCGACGCTGCGTCGAACTCTAACC
>CATPAM010000130.1 GCA_955651735.1 Candidatus Acidiferrales bacterium
CCGTCAAGGTGCCGCTGTTGGAACATTACTGACTTAGCGCGCTCCGACAGAATTACCCGCCGGATCGGACCGATATGGGCTCAAGATTATGATGTCCGCCCGAATGAAAGACCATGCTGACACAAATGGCTTTAGCCATGGTACCCGCTGCCGGTTGGGGCGCGTTTGGGTGCTCCGCAATTTCCTAGCGCAACGCGTGCTTCAACCGCTTCGTCGTCTTCTGCAACTGCCGCTTCAAAGCCTCCACTTGCTTGCCGACATCCTCCAGCTCCTTCTTGGCCATAAACCCCGCCTTGGCCACCTGATGCGCCTTGCGATCCGCTTTCCCAATCGCCGTCCCGATTCTCACTGCCACCCGCGTCAACCTATTTTTCCGAGCCATCATGCCCTCCATCGACAACCGTCCGCCATCCTATACCCCAAAAACATCGCCGCCAAGCCACACTTTCGCGAGGAACATTGTAGGAACTAGGGTTGTAGCGCGTTGTACGAGGCTGGCGGTGACGATGGCCTAAGCGCGTGTCATCGACCTCGTGAAAGCGCTCAAGCAGCGCGAATTGCGCGGCTTTCATGCAGCTCATGATGGCCTCCAAGCGGACAAGCCGGACTCGCGGATTTTGTTGTGCACCATGCGCAGGCTTACGCCCATCAGTTCCACTACGAGACGGTGCGACACAACTGTACTGGTTTGGTACGCAACCTATCCTCGCGCACCGCTCTCATGTCCATCCGCTCGCTAAGCTGCTGATTCTAAGCTTGTTTCCGGAAAGATTGCGCACGTCCTGGCCGTTATATTGCACGGAGACTGGTGTGCGCATGCGCACACAATGTGAATAGGACGCCTTGGTTGATGCCGCCGCAGCTCGGGTACTGGTTGTTGATGACGAACCCTCGGTTCGCAAAATGTTAACCACCTTGCTGTCGCAGGCGGGCGTTCCCTGCAGCGCTGCGGCCAATGTTGGCGAAGCTTTAACCATGCTAGAGAAAACTGTCTTTCAAGCAGTAATTTCCGATCTGCGGATGGGTGCCACTTCCGGTCTTGAGCTCTTGCGCGAAGTGCGCGCCCATTTTCCCAGGCTGGCGTTCTTGATGGCCACCGGGGTAGACGACGTGCGCGTGGGCGTGCAAGCCATGAAGCTGGGCGCCGACGACTACCTGCTAAAGCCATTCGACATCGACGTTGTCCTGGCCAGCCTTCAACGTGCTCTGGAACGAAAACAGCTCGAACGGGAAGTAGAAAATTATCGCCAGCATCTTGAGGAGATGGTTTGCCAGCGGACACAACAATTACAAGCGGCTATGACGGAACTCGAGCATAGCCATTCGGCGACACTCGAAGCCCTAGGGAGCGCCATCGATTTGCGCGACGGTCCAACCGCCGGGCACTCCAGGCGCGTACTTTTGTATTCCGTCAAGATAGCTGAAGCGATTGGCGGCATGGAAGACCAGTTGAAAACTTTGGGGATGGGAGCCTGGTTACACGATATTGGCAAACTGGCCATCCCTGACAGCATTCTCCTTAAGCCCGGCGCACTTAACGAGCAAGAGCGCCAAATCATGGAGCGACATGTTGAGCTCGGATACGACTTGGTGAAAGGAATACCTTTCCTCGCAGACGCCGCAGGAATCATCCTTGCGCACCACGAGCGCCATAACGGAAGCGGCTATCCACGCGGTCTGCGTGGCAAAGACATTCCCATGTTTGCGCGGATTTTCGCCGTAGTAGATAGCTTCGATGCCATGACCTCTGATCGCCCGTTCCGTTCGGCTCTCCCAGTCCATACAGCACGGAGTGTAGTCGACGCCGGGCGCGGAGAACTGTTCGATCCAGAGACTGTCGACGCCTTCTTTGCCGTCGGCGAGGACGCTTGGAAACTGATCAGCGCGGACTCGCAAACGACATCCACCCACAAGATCATCTGCGGGAATGGTTTGACTCTGACGTCAGCTCGGGCACTCACTTCCCAAGTCCCGCACTTGGAGAAGGTCGCCAATTGAGATGAGGACCGGCATGCCAACCGAGGCAATTGGAAAGAGTATCGGCCGCATCGAGAGGCGCGAATGGTTTCTGTGGACGGCCGCAGTCATTGTCACCTTGCTGTTGACCCTCGCGCTGGCGTCCTTCTTACTGCGCGAAGACGATCCCCTTTCTGACTTTCCGCAAGCCGTGCGCGGGCTTATCGGACTTGTTCTCATCTTTGACATCTATACCTTGTTTCAGCAGCTGCAAATCCACCGAATGCGTCGCCGGCTGGTCCGCGGAGAGGAGCTTTTTCGCCTCATCTCTGAGAATGCCGCGGACATGATTGCTGTTGTCGATATGGAAGGCAAGCGTGTCTTTAATAGTTTTTCCTATGAAAGAGTGCTTGGCTACTCTTTGGAGGAGTTGCGGAAATCATCTTCGTTCGAGCAGATCCACCCGGAGGACCGTAGCAAGGTCAGGCAAGCGGCTGAAGAAGCGCGCCGCACCGGAGTGGGGAAACCTCTCGAATATCGTGTGCGCCATAAAGACGGAACATGGCGGGTGCTGGAGTCCACGGCAAGCGTAATACGCAACTCCAGGGGGGATCCCGAAAACTTGGTCATCGTCAACCGTGACGTCACAGAACGGAAGCGCTCCGCCGAAGCGTTGCGCCGGTCGGAAGCCAGCTTCCGTTCCGTGGTCGAAGACGCCCCTTATGGCATTTATCGAGCCAGCTTGTCTGGCGAATTGGTCATCGTCAATTCCGCGTTGGAAAAAATGCTTGGCTACTCTTCCCAAGAGGAGCTTTTGCGAACGAATCTCGCCAGCGGCGTTTATCGACATCCCGTTGAACATCAGAAGCTCAATGAAATGCTTTTGCACCAGGAAAGTTTCAAGGATCTCGAAGTGGAGTGGAAGCGCAAAGATGGCACACCCATCACCGTGCGATGCAGCGGTTGCTCGATAAAAGATGAGACGGGCGCAGTCGCTTATGTCGAGGTTTTTGCCGAGGACGCGACGGAGCGGCGCACCTTGGAACGGCAGCTCCGTATGGCGCAGAAAATGGAAGCAGTCGGGCGCCTTACCGGAGGAATCGCGCACGACTTCAACAATTTGCTGGGCGTGATTATCGGCTACAGCCAGGTGCTGAAGCGGAGTCTCGGATCCGAGCACGCTTCCTTTGAACATGCCCAGGAAATCGAAAAGGCCAGCCAGCGCGCCGTATCTTTGACGCGGCAACTTTTGGCCTTTAGCCGTCAACAGGTCCTGGAGCCCGTGGTCTTGAACCTCAACACCTTAGTCTCGGATATGGAAAAGATGCTGCCGCGTCTCATCAGGGAAGATATTGCGTTGAAGTTGGAGCTTGACACCTCTCTTTCGCAGGTGAAGGCCGACCCAAGTCAAATCGAACAGGTCATACTAAACTTGACCGTCAACGCGCGAGATGCCATGCCCGACGGCGGCAAACTCCTTATCCAGACCGCCAACGTGAACCTCGATACCGCTTACACGCACAATCACCCAGGCTCTCGACCGGGTTCCTACGTAATGCTTCGAGTCACCGACACCGGAACCGGAATAGACCCAGAGATCCAATCACAGATATTCGAGCCCTTTTTCACCACCAAGGAGCGAGATAAGGGGACCGGCCTAGGTTTGGCCACCGTTTACGGAATTGTGAAGCAAAGCGGAGGATACATCGGTGTGGATTCGGAAAAAGGGAAAGGCGCATCGTTCTCTGTTTACCTGCCTCGGCTTGAGCAACCGGCCACGCACTCTATCGTGCCACTAGCTGCTGCACCTATGAACACCCGAGGAACAGAAACAATCTTGCTTGTAGAAGACGCCGAGCCTCTGCGCAAACTTGCCGAGATGTTCCTAAAGGAAAGCGGCTACCGCATTCTGAGTGCCGCCGATGGTCAGCAAGCGCTGCAAACCGCGCGACAGCACCCGGGACCCATCCACCTATTGCTCACCGATGTCGTCATGCCCGGAATGAATGGGCGCGTTCTGGGTGAACGCCTGGCCCCCAGTCAGCCAGGGATGAAAGTACTTTACATGTCCGGATACGCAGATAGCTTCATCGCCGGCCACGGAGTACTTGAATCCGGCACGCACCTGCTGCACAAACCCTTCACTCAAGAAACTCTCACCCGCAAGGTGCGGGAGCTTTTGGATGCAAACCGCGATTCCGCGGAGAAAGAACCGGCGGCCTCCCCTTCTGCCCCGGCTCTTGCTGGCGCCGACGAAGGCCCGAGAGCATAGGAGGCTTGACGCGATGCAAAAGCTACTAGTAATCGAAGACGAAGAAGCCATGCGTCGCTTATTGCGACTCAATCTTTCAGACTCATATGAAATTATTGATACCGGAGACCCGGAACAGGGTTTGGCGTTGGCAATGCAGAACAAGCCTTCTGCCATTTTGTTGGATCTCAGGATGCCGAGATTTTCTGGCTTCGAGCTATGCCGCACTTTCACTGCGCTGACCTCAACGCAATTGACTCCCGTTTTCATTGTGAGCGGCGAAGCTGGCTCGACTACAAAGTCTCTTTGCAAGGAGCTCGGAGCTACGGCGTATTTTGAAAAACCAATTGATTTTGATGCGTTACGTTCTCGGCTTGCGGAGGTGCTGAGCGCCAAACGCCCTGAGCGGCGAGGCGAGGTTCGTGTCCATTTGAGAGCAGCGCTGAAGCTTTGCGGAACCGACTCGAACGGAAAGGCCTTTGAAGAACGCACTCACACAGAGAATGTCAGCTTGAATGCGTTTCTCTGCGGCTGCACCGTAGCGCTCAAGCCTGGTTCCGTCGTCAAAGTCTTTCTGCTCAGCAGCGGCGAGCGGGTCGTCGGCAGCGCGCGTGTCATTCGCTCTGAACCCACAGAAACCCCCTATCCACGCTACGCCTTCCGATTTGTTGAGAAGTCAGGTCAGTGGGTCCTGCAGTAGAGGGTGTCTCTTCGGACGCTCGATGAGTCACCTCTAAATTGACTTCGTATATGTTCGTAGTATCGTTTTCTATGAAGCCCCCTCGACAAATGGAGGTAGTTCATGAATCGTCGTTTCACTGTTGCATCTCTATCTGCCCTCTGCCTGCTATGGGCATTGGCGGGATGTCAAAAAAACGCGGACCAGCAGCAGGCGGCCGCCACGGACGCGAACTCGTCTTCATCGACGCCCGACTCCGGCGCAGGTTCCAGCAAGCCGGCGAGAGAGGCTCCGCCGCGCCCGCGGCCGATTGTGGTTCCCGCGGAGACGGTAATCTCGGTCGTGCTGGATGAGCCGGTTGGCTCCAAGATCAGCACCCCAGGTCAGACATTCACAGCCACCGTGCGTGTGCCTGTCGAAGTAGACGGTAGAGTTGCCGTCCCGAAGGGCGCACGCGCCACCGGCATAGTGAGAGATGCCAAACCTGCCGGACGTTTCAAGGGCGGAGCGACGCTCGAGCTGAGGCTTGCGAGCATCGAGGTAAACGGCACGAATTACGACGTACACACCACGACACCAACAGAAACCAGCAAGGGCAAAGGCAAGCGCACGGCTGCCATGGTCGGCGGCGGCGCCGGTGGTGGCGCGCTGATTGGCGGGGTGGCCGGCGGCGGCAAAGGCGCGATTATCGGTGGATTGATTGGTGCGGCTGCCGGAACAGGCGGCGCCGGATTAACGGGCAATCGCGACATCACTCTTCCCGCCGAAACTCCAATCACATTCAAGTTAGTAGAACCGCTGGAGATTAAGCCAAGGCGCTAAACAAGGCGTTTACCTAGAGACATTTTTCAGAGCCCTGTGGGACTTGCAAAATCCCGCAGGGCTTTTTTCTTCAACGCTCATAGCTTTCGCAAAGAAGGTGGCAGGAATCCTGTCAAGGAATACCGCCCTGCTCCTGCGAGCAGCAACGCCAGTGCAATGAGCATCTGGGTCAATGCGTATTCTATTCCGCCCGCGTTGATGTCGAATCCATGCGCCAGATGCACCAGAAAGATCGCGCCCAGCATCACCACAATCACGCTTGCGGCTCCCACGCGAATCAGACTGCCGGTCAGGATGGCCAGACCTCCCGCCACTTGGGCCAGGCCTACGAGGTAGCCGACAACCACGGGCATGTGCATGAGGGCGGCAAACTGCACGGGGCCCGGTCCTCCAAACATGCCAAATAAGATGCCACCGCCGTGGTACAGAAATGCCAGAGCCGCTGCAAGTCGGATCAATAGAAGCGCCGCATCCATTTGAGATGGTCCCGGTCTGTCGGTTGCGGGAAGAGTATCCATGTGAGCTGCCCCCCTGGACCGCTCTTTACCAGATGTGATGAGCAAAAACCAACCATTTCGTGGAAGGATGTAGGCCAGAAGAATTGGCCGAGAGCTGAAGCCTTTGAAGAGCTTCAGAATCAGGGTCAAACGATCAAATAATAACTGCCCCGCTCACCGGCCCGCGGGTGCTTGTAGCCAGCGAACGACTTTGCGCCAGGGGCTGACGCCGCTACTACGCATGGGAGCTTGCAACCACGTCGACGCGCTGGCCCGCGCAGGGATTGAAGCCGCTTGAGTGTTCGACCGCTCCGGCTCGGTAGCTGGAGCGGACACCCATGGCGTGAGCGACGGACTCTCGGCCCGCTGAGCAGGAGCTGTGAAAGCCGGAGCTTGCGCTCCAATCACGCGGCCACCCAGACTTTGTTCGCGCTCCGCAGCGTAACTGGTACGCGAAAAAGTGCCCGAAAACACTGGCTCCGGTTCTGGCTCTGGGACGGCTGGCGGCGGAGGCTCGAATTGCCTAGCCGGCTCGGGGGTTGGCGCGGAGCGTTCCCCCACTGCATCGGAAACAGATAATCTCAGCAGGGCGCCGACTTGTTCCTGGGAAGCACGCAGCGTTGCCAGCAATTTGCGCCCGTACCGCACCACAGTCGCGAGAATGGCGCATTGCACCAGCAGACGCGCGAGATCAATCCAGTTATTCTGGAACCAATCGCTAAATTCGGTCATAAGTTTGCCTTTGAGAGGTTCACGGTAAGCGTAGCGCCGTGCGATTCGCCGCGAAACTGGCAGCAAGGCCAATTTATGGCCAGCCGCCATTTCCAGCCCTGCCTGACCGCTCGAACGGTTCAGCCGTCAAAGCAGTCCCGCGACCGGCCAGCCAAATCCAGCGAGCAGAAATTTGCGGGCGTCCGCAACCGTATTACTATGGTGGGGACCCCAGCGATGCCATCCACGCAAACCCTGATACAGGCGGAACACGTTTCGCGAGACTACCGCTTGGGGGAAACGGTCATCCGCGCGGTGAACGACCTTTCCCTGGAAATTAGCAGCGGTGAGTTTCTGGCATTGCTGGGCAGCTCGGGATCTGGCAAGTCCACCTTGCTGAATCTCATGGCCGGTTTGGACCGGCCGTCTTCCGGCGCAATCCATGTACGGGGACAAAATCTCGCCGCGCTCGATTCCCAGGGTTTGGCGCGCTACCGCCGCGAAACCGTGGGCATGGTGTTTCAATCCTTCAACCTGCTTCCGCGCATGACGCTGGAAGAGAATGTCGAGCTCCCGCTGCGGCTGGCGGAAGTTGATCGCGCGGAGCGCAGCAGGCGCGTTGCGCAAGCGCTTGAGCGCGTGCGGCTTGGCGCACGCCGGCAGCACCGCCCGAGCGAGCTATCCGGCGGCGAACAACAGCGCGGAGCGCTGGCTCGCGCGTTGGTGAATCAGCCGGCGATTCTTTTTGCTGACGAGCCTACGGGAAACCTGGACAGTGCGACGGGCGAGCAAATTCTTCTGCTGCTGCGGGAGATTCAGGACACCCTGGGCATGACCATCATCATGGTCACACATGAACGGCCGCTGGCGGAACGCTTCGCCAACCGCATCGCGATGTTGTCCGACGGACGCCTGGTCGATCAATTTGCGATGCAGACCGGAGCGCGCGCATGAAGGGCCGCGACCTCGGCGAGCTTGCGGTGCGCAACTTGCGTGAAGCGATTTTGCGGAATTCCCTAACCACGCTCGGCGTAGCCGTAGGCGTTGCTTCGCTGGTGGCATCCGAGGCGCGGCCTGATCCCCCCCACCGA
>CATPAM010000131.1 GCA_955651735.1 Candidatus Acidiferrales bacterium
AGCGTCAGAATCGCCACGGCCGCGAAGCCGGAGCTCTTGGACAATACGCGCAGTCCGTAGCGGACATCTTGCCAAAGATTTCTCACGGTAGCCCCCCTCGCGGAGTGATTGCAGAGATGCGCCTGCTGAAGGTACGCAGGCGGGTTGCGATTAGTTCCGCCAGAAAAAGTAAAGAGCCAAAGATGTACCGAGGTAAGGACCGAATGTGCAGACTCAGTCCGCCAGGAACGCGGCCGTTTCTTGTAGGAAGAGTTCTAGCTGATCGTGGTGCACCCAATGGCCGGCGCCGGGAACCTTGATCAAGCGGCGATTCGTGATGGCTTGGTAGCGCGGATCATCTTCGGGAAGAGGCAGAAAGCTTTCCAGTCCCCAGAAGAACAGTGCGGGGCAGGTAATCCGGCTGAGCAATTCGACGGCATCCTCCATGTGATGGCCGTGCGGGGAGATGGCTCGCGCGTAATTGTCGAATTTCCAGAGCAGCGAGCCGTCGGACTCCCAGTTGGTGCCGTGCAGCGTGAGGTGCCGCGCGACTTCGTCGGAGAGCCTCGGATTGGCCTCCTTCATGCGCGCCATGGCAGCGTCAAGATTGGGATAACTCTTGGGCCGGCGCTTTTCGAGCTCGCGCACCGTTTCCATCCAGTGGCGCACGCGGTCGGAAGCGGGCCCGTGCACGCGATGCTCTTGCGGAAAGCCCAGCCCTTCGATGGACACGGCTTTGCCGACGCGCGCGGGATACACACCGCAATAATGCAGAACGATGCCGCCGCCCAGGGAATGGCCGATCAGGCGAATCGGGAAATCATCGATGATGTCGAGGAGCGCGGAGAGATCGAGCACGTGCTCGGCCACGCTGTAGGTGGCTCCGGGCGCCCAAGCGCTGTTGCCGTGGCCGCGCAGGTCCAGCGCGTAGACATGATAGTGCTCGCACAAAACTCGCGCGACCCAATCCCAGTTGCGCGCATGGTCCAGGCCGCCGTGCACGAGCACCAGTGAAGGCTTGCCGTCCTGGCCATAGTCCCAGAATTGCAGCTTCAGGCGATCGGAATAGAAGAAGTGCGAGATGGGTTCCACGGAGCGCTCTTCGGGAATGCGATGAATAAGCCGGCTCAGAAAATACACGGGATTGGGATTGTGCGCCAGCGGCACCTCCGAAAGTAGGAACGGCACGCCGGCATGAAACAATCCTTTCTATCCCGACGTAGTAGGAAGTGGAAAGCCGGGGAGCGTGGACGCTTGGCGCAATCACTGGTACATTGCCATGCACCGTGGAGAGCCTGTCCGGTGGGCATGTTGCGCCGCGCGGCCAGCAGACCGGACGGCGGACCCAAGTTTTCGATTCCGTTCCTTTACCCAAACTATGTATGAGAGAGAGGAAACAGGCATGAGGCGATGTTACGCAGTGGCAGTAATCGTGGTGCTGGCGCTGGCAGGTGCTGCGTCGGCGAAGGCGCAGGATGTTTCGCAGGCGGATAAGGACCGCGCGCTGCAATACCTGGAGTCGACGAAGAAAGGCGTGTTGGACGCAACAAAAGGACTATCCGACGTGCAGTGGAACTTCAAGCCCGCGCCGGACCGCTGGTCCGTCGCGCAAGTGATGGAGCATTTAGCCGCCGCCGAAGATATGATTCGCGGACTGACCCAAGAGCAAGTGATGAAAACACCCGCTGTGCCGGTAAGGGACGCAGAAGAGACCAAGAAAGCCGATGACGGGGTACTGGCCATGGTACCGGATCGCTCGCACAAGGTTCAGGCGCCGGAACCGCTGCAACCTACGAACCGTTTCGGCTCCCCTTCGGCGGCACAGAAGCATTTTGTGGAAAGCCGGGCCATCACCGAAGAATATCTGAAAAATGCAACCGGACTACGCGCTCATCTTGGCGACAGTCCCATGGGCAAGCTGGACGGCTATGAATATGTACTGCTTATTGCCGCGCACAGTGAACGGCACACCAAGCAGATGCTGGAAGTGAAGGCCGATCCTAACTTCCCGAAGAACTAAGAAGAGGTCTTAACACAGAGAACACAGAGTTCGCAGAGAAGAGAGCGCCATTTGTTGCCTGGCAACGAGTGGCGCTTCTTTTTTTTAGCGCGAGGCGTTGTAGGCCGCGTCCCTCGCAGTTACGCCGGGCACCGTCACGGTGTTGTCGATGCGCACGAGCATGCTCGATTGCACGGGAATCTCTACTTCCTTGCCCTTGCGCGCGACAATGTAGGCGGCGCTGCCAGCCAGGCCGATGTCGAATCCGCGCACCACGTGGCTGAAGACGGCGCCGATAAGCGTGCCGCCGCCGGTGCCAATCGTTGCGTCGATAACATCGCCCTTGTAGTCGTGTTTTTCCTCAACTGCCTGCCCTTCCATCACCTTCACGTCCTTGCGCGTCTGGCTTCCGCCGGAGCGCGGCTGCTCCAGCGTGAGAATGATCATTTGCACGGGAATGAGCCGGTTGTCGATCTCCAGCGTGCGGAACGTCAGGTTCACGTACGCTTGGCCACGGAACACGGAAAACCTCCGCGCCGGCGCCACCGTTCCGATGATACCGTTGACTCGCGTGCCGGCGGGAATCAGGAGTTGATTGCCGAGGAGAACCGGGTCGGAAACCACGGCGACGAACGGATCGCCGTCCCGCGACGCTGCCGTGCTAATGGCGGTCAGCAGCGTGAGATGGACTTGCGGTGCCTTGCAGGACTTGGCGCGGCTCGGCGTAGGATGCCGGCGCCGCCGAACAAATTAGGACCAACGTCAGCACAGATGACAACAATGTTTTCATGGATTCCTCCGTTGCACCATGCGTGCAGCCTGCTCGCCCAGGTTTGCTTTGCCCAAGCGGCCTGCTCGCCGAGGCGAGGTTGCCCCGTGACGTGGGGCTGTTCCGGAGCGACGCTCCGTGAACGATCCGCTGGCGCGCGGACCCGGCGTTCCGCTGCCGCGAAACACGAGGCGGATGGGCGAGGAACTCCATCCGGCGATTAGCGTAACTGATTTTCTCCGCTAATGAATTCTTCTTTCTCGAATGTTTCCAGTGTGACAAGCAGCGCGGGCCGCAGTTCCCAGGAGGAAATTTTCTCTTTCGGGCCTTGCCCTGGCTGGTCAAGCGCGGTATCTTCCACGCATTCGTAGTTCCCACCCAATGGAGGATGCTTCATGAAAAAAAGCCGTGTGATTTGTATCTGTTCCCTGGCGGCAGCGTTTGCCGTCGCAGGTGCGGCGCAAATGTATAGCCAGGATAAGCAGGATAAGAAAGATGCCGGTGAGGCGCACAAGATCGTGCATTTCGGTGATCTGAAGTGGACGCCGATCATCAAGGGATGCGACGTCGCGCCGGTTGCCGGCGATATGAACGCGGAAGGAACGCCGTTTGTCCTGCGCCTTCGTTGCGCGGACGGAAGCAAAATTCCTGCGCATTGGCACCCGACCGATGAAAACGTCACGGTGCTGAAAGGCACTTTCCTGGTGGGCATGGGCGATAGCTTTGATGAAGCGAAATTGCAAACGATGAATGTCGGCAATTTCGCAACCATGCCCAAGGAAATGCGGCATTACGGCATGGCCAAAGGGGAAACCATCGTGCAAGTCCACGGCGCCGGCCCCTTCAAGGTGAATTGGGTGAATCCGTCCGAAGTGCCACCGCCGGACGCTGCGCCCGCAGCAAAGCCAAAGTCGTGACGCAGATTTGTGCCCGCGAGCGGCAAGCGAGCACAACATCGCTGTGCTAAACTGAATTTCGCAGTTGCGTGAAAGCGCGACTGCCGAAGCGTGGAACTTCGGGCTCTGTGCAACGAGGTCCCGCGAACCCCGCCAGGCCCGGAAGGGAGCAACGGTATCGGGAACGCCTCGGGTGCCGCAGTTCACCCGAAGTTCCTCGCATTCTTCAGTCGCACGCTCTCTTTTCTACTTTCCATGAGCTACCAGGTCATCGCACGCAAGTGGCGCCCGCAAACCTTCGGGGATCTTGTCGGGCAAGCCCACGTAACGGAAACGCTCCAAAACGCGATTCGCAACAATCGCGTGGCGCACGCGTACATTTTTTCCGGCGCGCGCGGTGTGGGGA
>CATPAM010000132.1 GCA_955651735.1 Candidatus Acidiferrales bacterium
ACGCCACACCGAGAGCCTGCTTCCTGGCGCTGAGCCTTCTGCCCTATTGCGCGAACTAGCGCGCGAAAAAAATGCAACCTCAGTATTTTGCTTTGGCCACGCGCCGCACGTCGATGCGCTGCTCGCTGCCGCTGCCGGCGCGCAACGCCACGTCACGTCGATGAAGAAAGCCGGCGTCGCCTTCGTCGAGCTGAAGCGTGTCTCTCCGCCGAACGGCCAGCTCGTCTGGCTCGTCACCCCGAAACTCTTCCGCAAAGCGAAGTAACGCACTTGACACCCCGCACGTTCAATTGGTTGGACGCGCCGCTGCTGCGGCTTTTCCGGGGGCTCGTGTTACTCTTTCCGCCGCAAGGGAGTTGCCCATGACCGAAAACAACGCGATCCCGCGCCGAAAATTTCTTTTGCAAACCGCCGCCACCGCTGCTGCGCTGACGATTGTGCCCCGCCACGTTCTCGGCCGGGGCTTCGTGCCTCCCAGCGACACGCTCAACATCGCCGGCATCGGCGTCGGCGGCATGGGGCGCGCCAATCTCATCAATCTGGCCTCGCAAAATATCGTCGCTCTCTGCGATGTCGATTGGGGTTATGCCGGAAAGTCTCTCGACCGCCTCGACGCCGACATTGACAAGCTGCGCACCCGCATCGAGGCCCCGCCTGCGGAGACCGCGCCTGGTCAGCCAGCCGCCGAGTTCGATCGCGAGAAGGCCAAGGCCCAGCTCGCGAACATGATCAAGCTCAAGACCGAGCACGTGCCGAAGGCCAAGCGCTACAAAGACTATCGCCAAATGCTCGAGCAGCAGAAAGACATCGACGCCGTCGTGGTGGCCACTCCCGACCACATGCACGCGACCATCGCGCTAGCCGCCGTGGATCTCGGCAAGCACGTCTACGTGCAGAAGCCGCTGGCCTGGTCGGTGGACGAAGTCCGCCGCCTCGCCCGCCGCGCCAAAGAAACGAAAGTCGCCACGCAAATGGGCAATCAGGGCCATTCCTTTGACGAAGCGCGCACCGCCGTCGAATACGTCTGGGCAGGCGCCATCGGAGAAGTCCGCGAAGTCCACGTCTGGACGAATCGCCCGCTCGGCTTCTGGCCGCAGGGCGTACCCCGCCCCGAGCCGCTGAAGGTTCCTGCCGACACCCTGCGCTGGAATGGCACTGGCGTGAACACCCGCCTCGCCGCCGCCCTTGCGGGCGACTATCCTGTCCCCGAAGGCCTCGATTGGAATCTGTTTCTCGGCGTCGCGCCGCAGATTGACTATCACCCCATCTATCATCCCTTCAACTGGCGCGGCTGGACCGATTGGGGCGTCGGTGCGATTGGCGATATGGGTGCGCATCTCATCGATCACTCCGTGTGGGCCCTCAATCTCGGCCTGCCCACCACCATCGAGACCATCTCGACTCCGTTCAACGGCGCCTCTTATCCCAGCGCCACGTTCACCTTCTACGAATTTCCGGCGCGCGGCAAAATGCCCCCCGTTAAGCTCACCTGGTACGACGGTGGTCTTCTTCCCAACCGCCCCGACGAACTCGGCGAAGAGCAATTAAACAAAGGGGGCGGTGCATTGCTCATCGGCAGCAAAGGCAAGCTTCTTCACGATACCTACGGTCTCAATCCGCGCCTGCTGCCCAAGTCGCTTCACGATTCGTTCGGCAAGCCGCCGCAAAAACTCCCCCGCATCCCAGGGGAACACCACGAACTAAACTGGGTCGATGCCGCCAAGGGCAAGGCCGCAGCCTCCTGCCCCTTCGAGTATGCCGCGCGCCTGACGGAGGTCATGCTCCTCGGAGTAGTCGCCCTCCGCGCCGGAACCAAAATTCACTTCGACGCCGACAACATGCGCGTTACCAATGCCATCGGCGCCAACGACTACCTGACCCGCCAATACCGCTCCGGCTGGTAGATAAAAAATCGCGCCCTAGATTAACCGCGCGTAATGAGTCCAATCGGTGACCAGTGAAAGACTGTGGAAGGATTTGTTTCCTACTACCGGCAGCTACCGCAGCTTCGCGCTCTCTGCCTTAGCTTGCTTCAGGATGGGGATGGCGGGGTCAGCGTCTCTCCAGAGTGTGAGGAAATCATGATAGGCGGTGCGGGCCAGGGCGGAGTCGCCTTGCAAGGCGTAGGCGCGGGCAGAGCGACGGCGCGATGCAGCCGAGTGTCCTCAGCCTTGTATACCACGCCCATACCGCCGCCACCTAGCTTCGCGATGATGCGGTAATGGGAGATGCTTTGGCCGATCATTCCAAGATGCCTGGCTCGCGGGTCGCTTCATCTTAAGGACGTGGCACCTGCGAGTCAACGAAAGGCGGCTGCGGCACCAGTGTGTCGAACCTGGAACCTTTGCTCTGTGCCAAGGTTGCCGCGGAAGTTGCGAGATAACTCCCGGATGGTCGGCAACTCGGAGAGCGCCGGGATAAACCGGCATGTTGGTGTGTCCAAGGAAGGCTGGCGTATTCAGTGAGGAAGAGTCTCACCAGGGCAAGAGCCAGAGCCCTGTAGCTTGGATAGCAAGGAGGAAGGAAACCGAATCCTGAAAGCCTATCGACAAAGCCATCTTTCGGATGGTGAGCGAGTCATCGGGCCGTAACGAAAGTGAACGCAGAAATGGCCTCGAAACGGAAGCTCCAGAGGCCGAGCCTTCCAACATGAGGCGAAGGCAACATGGATCGACGCAGACTGGCTGAAGCGGCGAGACACTCTGGCGGGGTTATAGCGACAGCACGATGACAAGGATGCGCTAAGCAACTGGAGAAGCCCTCCTCGTCCCGCTGAGAAAT
>CATPAM010000133.1 GCA_955651735.1 Candidatus Acidiferrales bacterium
CTGCAACGAGTACGACGATGTCTCCAAGCCCGTGCCGCTCGAGACCATGACCCGACGCCTCGACCGGCTGGATGCGCTCGGCACAACCGTGGTGTCGATCAGCGGCGGCGAGCCCCTGATGCACCCGGAAATCGACCTCATTATCCGGCACATCCGCCGTCGCGGCATGATCGCCGGGATGATTACCAATGGCTTTTTGCTGGACAAAAAAACCATCGACAATCTCAACGATGCGGGGCTAGAGCACCTGCAAATCAGCATCGACAACGCCGTGCCCGACGAAGTTTCCTTGAAGAGCTTGAAAACGCTGGACACGCGCCTGCAGTGGCTCGCGCAATACGCCGTTTTTCAGGTGAATATCAATTCCGTGCTGGGCAGCGGTATAAAAAATCCGGAAGATGCGTTGAAAATCGCGCACCGTGCCGTGGAACTCGGTTTTACCAGCACGGTGGGAATTATTCACGACCACAACGGGCAGCTAAAGCCGCTGGGGCCACGCGAAACGGAAATTTTCGAAGAGATTATGACGCTGGGGAAGCGCTCGTTTTCGCGCTTCAACGAATTCCAGCACAATGTGGCGCGCGGGCGCGAACACAACTGGCGCTGCCGCTCCGGTTCGCGCTATCTCTATATCTGCGAGGATGGATTGGTGCACTGGTGCTCGCAGCAGCGCGGCTACCCGGGCATTCCGCTGGCCCAGTACACGCCGGAAATGCGCCGCCACGAATATTTCACGGAGAAATTCTGCGCGGCGCGCTGCACCGTTTCCTGTGTGCAGCAAGTGGGAATTCTGGACAACTGGCGTGATCCGCAAACCCGCAAGCCGAAGCCCATGGCTCCGCCGCCGGTTCCCGCGCAATTGGTACAAATCGGCTCCGTGCGCAGCGACGGCTAGAAACCCAAGAGAACGCCGGAGAGCAGTAGCCGCCAGCGTTCTCTCTTGTATTTCCTTTCCATGCACACGCACGCAGCCAGGGAATTGACGGCAGGCTTTAGGTTCTAAAAAATGTGAGCATGGCAACCGCGGCGATTGAAATCGAAAATCTGACCAAGGACTATCCCTTCGGTTTTCTGCACCTGAAAAAGAAAACGTCACTCGAAGGGCTGACCATGCGCGTCGAAGAAGGGGAAGTTTTCGGCTTCCTGGGGCCCAACGGCGCCGGCAAGACCACGACCATCAAATTACTGGTGGGCTTGATTTTTCCGACCGCCGGCACCGCACGCATCCTCGGAAAATCCATCAGCGACATTTCCATGCACGCGGACATCGGCTATCTGCCGGAACAGCCCTATTTTTACGACTACCTGACAGCCACAGAACTGCTCGATTATTTCGCGCGAATCCATGATTTGCCCGCGCAAGAACGAAAGGCGCGCGTGGATGGCATGCTGAAAAAAGTGGGCCTGGAGACAGCACGGAAAATTCAGTTGCGAAAATATTCGAAAGGCATGTTGCAGCGTATCGGTGTGGCGCAGGCCATTCTGCACGATCCGAAAGTCGTGATCCTGGACGAGCCGATGTCCGGGCTCGATCCGGTAGGGCGGCGCGAAGTGCGCGACGTCATTTTGGAGCTGAAGCAAGCCGGAAAAACGGTGCTGTTTTCAACGCACATTTTGTCCGACGCGGAGATGCTGTGCGACCGCGTCGGAGTGATTGTCGGCGGGAAATTGCGCGGGGTGGGCGCGCCGGACGAAATTGTGGGAATGAAAGCGCAAGGGATGGAGGTATTGTTCGAATACGCGGGCGCCGCTGGCGGATTGCAGCCCTTGCTGAGCAAAGCGACGCAAACAGGAAAGCGCTACCGCATGCAGGTTCCCGAGGCGGATTTGTACGCAACGCTGCAGCAACTGGGCAGCGCGGGGGCGAAGGTTTTGTCGGTCACGCAGGTCAAGTCCACGCTGGAAGAATATTTCATGCATCTGGTAGAGGCCGACCGCGCGCAAGCGCCGGCGGTTGAGGTGAGTGGAAAGTGAGACGTGCGGGGATAGTGGCGCTGAATACATTTCGCGAAGCAGTGCGCGATCGCGTGCTGTACAACCTGGTATTTTTCGCGCTGGTGATGATCGCCGCGTCGATTCTGGTGGGCCAAGTGTCCATCGGCATCGAAGAGATGGTGATCGTCACGCTAGGCTTGAGCGCGATTTCGGTGATCGGATTATTGATCGCGGTGTTTATTGGCGTGGGTTTGGTGTCGAAGGAAATGGACAAGCGCACGCTGTACGCGCTACTGGCCAAGCCGGTGAGGCGATGGGAATTGCTGCTGGGGAAATTCGGCGGCCTGGTGCTCACTTTGACGGTGAATACCGCGGCCATGGCCGCGGGCCTGTTTCTGGCGCTGAGTTTGGTCAAGCAGGGCACTGAACACGTGGAAGCGTCGGTGCTGGTGGCGGTATATTTCATCTTGCTGAAGCTCGCGCTGGTGGTCGCGCTGGCGCTTTTGTTTTCGTGCTTCACAACACCCCTGCTTTCCATTCTGTACACGGCGGGCCTGTATATCGCGGGGTTGTTCGTCACGGAGATGCGCAACTTTCAAAGCGAAACGATGTCGCGGGCGCTACAAACGCTGCTGCGCTGGCTTTCTTATCTACTGCCGAACTTTGAGAATTTTGACGTAATGGCCGCGGCCGCACATGGGCGCGCGATTCCCGGGGTGTTGATCGCGCAGAATTCGGCTTATGCAGCGTTGTATTGCGCCGTCGTGCTGACCGTCGCGGCAGCCATTTTCACCCGGCGAAACCTAAAATGAGCGCCGGGAAATCTTACCTACTGCTGTGGGCCGTCCTGCTGCTGGGATTTTGCGGCCTCTGGGAATTGCAGCATGCTATCGACGCCCGGCGGGCGCACTTGCACCAGGAGCAAGATGATCTGGTGTTGCGTTCCGGCCCGCTGCTGAAGACCATGAGCCTCGAGTATGCTCCCCTGATGGCCGATCTGTATTGGACGCGCGTGGTGCAGTACTACGGGAACAAGCGCGCAAGCCATCAGGCCAACATCGAGCTTCTGTGGCCGCTGCTGGATGTGACCACGACTCTCGATCCCAACCTGATCATCGCCTATCGTTTCGGCTCGATGTTCCTGAGCGAACCACCACCGAGCGGCGCGGGGAAGCCGGAGCTGGGTATCGAGCTGCTAGAGCGGGGGATTCGCGCGAATCCGGAATACTGGCGCTTCTACGAAGATCTGGGTTTCATCTATTACTTCGAACTGAACGACTATCGCAAGGCGGCAGAGGCCTTCCTGGAGGGAAGCAAGAAACCGGGAGCAATGATCTGGATGAAAGCGTTCGCCGCCCGGATCAGCGAGAAAGGCGAGACGCTGGACACTTCGGTGATGCTGTGGAGCGAGATTTACAGCTCCGTGAGCGAGCCTTCCATCAAGGAAAACGCTAAAATACATTTGCAATTACTGCGCGCGCGCGCCGATTGCGAGCAACTGAACAAGCTTGCCGCGGAATACAAGAAACGCACTGGGCGGCCCCCCGGCAGTGTGCGCGACCTTGTGAATGTTGGTTTGCTTCCAGGTTTGGTGGTGGACCCCGTGGGCGTCGTATATTTCTTCGACCTGGAAGGCCAAGCGCAAATCAATCCTGCGAGTCCGCTGTTCAAAGAGCAGCGCGTTGACGAAAAAAGGCCTTAGGCGACGCGGTTACTCGCTAACGCAAAGGAGAGTCATGCGCGGGTCGATGGTGATTTTGTTGGGCGCCGCCTGGGTGGTGAATTGAAAGGTGGTTTCGGGGCCAGCGGCGGCCACTACTCCCAATTGCGTGGAATGCCCGCCAGTGTTCGCGTAGAGCGGCACTGGCGCGATGAACGAGCGCGGCACGCCGCTCTGGAAGAGCTTTCCGCGCACTAGGAAACCCTTGTCGGAGCGATGCACGGAAAATTCCACGCGATAATGCGGAACGCCGGTTCCGCGAACCCAGTCTTCAAAGAACCATTCCATCGAGCGGCCGCCCTCCAGGTCCATGGCGGGCGTCATCACTGCTTCGATTTCGCGCTGCAGGTCCGCGCTGGAGAGAGCTCGATAGGCGTACTTGCCGGCCAAGTTGTGGAGCAGCGCAGCAAAACGCGCGTCGGGATCTCTCGTGCCCGGCTGGCGCAGCATTTCGCGGAGCATGTGAATCACCCAGGAACCTTTGCCGTAAATGAGTCGTTCGAAGCCGTCCGGCGATTTTGACGAGGTTAAGCGCGTGCCTAAATCGAGAGCGCCGACTTCAGAAGCGGGTTGCTCCACGCCCGGCAATTTTTCCACCAGCCGCAGGCGGTAGCGGGTGAGCCAGAGGCGCAGAGAGTGATTGGCGTTCTTCTGGCTGTCGGCAAACAGCAGCGCCAGGTAGTTGGCGATGGCTTCGTCGATCCATTGATCGTGATAGGAGCTCCAGCCCACGACGTTGCCCCACCACTGGTGAGCGACTTCGTGAAAGGGAACCAGCTCCGTGAAATGCTCTTGCCCGCTTTCGGTGAGACCAGCGCGCTGCTGCGCCGCAGGAGGAAGAAAGGAGAACGTGGAGATGTAGAGAAGTCCGGGCCAGCCCTGGCCGAAGGTTCCCGGGATTTGTGAAACGCCGAGCTTCTGGAAGGGAAACGGCCCGCTGTAATTTTCGTAGAAACGAATGGAGGAGTCGATATCGCGCCCCAGTTGTTTTAGCGCGTCCGCGGGGCTGGGCGCCACAGGAATCGTGGGCATCATATTCGAGCTGTTCTGCCCCTCGGGGCCAAGCGACGAGGGCATGCGCGGGATATCGAAAGCCGAAGAGCCCAAGCGATTGTTGAGGGCCTGCTCCAGCATGCGATTGGCGTAGACCTCCACAGAATGCGCTCCGGCGGTCAGCGAAGCAAAAGCATAATCACCCAGATTGAAACCGGCGACCGACGCCGGCTTTCCCGTGCGCCAGTGGCCGACACGAAATTCGCCGTCTTCGCGCTCATCGAGCTTCGTGCCTGTGGCGACCAAGCGCAGGCGCCGCGGCCAGTGCATGGTCAATTCATAATCGGCGAAATCGGCGGCGTCGCCGAAATGCGGGTACCAGCTTTCGCGCGCCCCAACGTAGAGCACAGCGTTTCCGGCGTCTTCAATTACGTTGCCGCGATAGCGGAAATGCAGGGTGAACTCGGCGCCGCGTGCGGGCGGCGACGGCAGAACCACGTAGAGAAAATCATTGCCTCGCGTGCTGCGCTCGCGCAACGTCATTCCTTCATTTTGAAAAAAAGTAAGAGTTTCGCCGTGTTCGCCACTGACCTCCTCGACGTTCAACAGGTGCGAAAGCTGCAACGGCAGCCAGCGCTCGCCGCCGGTTTCGGCGCGAAAACGCACCTCCGTTTTTGCTTCCAGCGAATTGTTGGCGAGGATGGAAGTGTCAATCGAGTAGCGCAAGGCTCGGAAGGGAACTGCGGAAGCACCGGTGCCCGGCGCA
>CATPAM010000134.1 GCA_955651735.1 Candidatus Acidiferrales bacterium
CTCCTGCACCTCTCCCACCACCATCCCTTCCGGATGCGCCGCCAGCAGCAACCGCAAAATCTGCAAACGTGGCTCCGCCCCCAGCGCCGAAAATCGCAAAGCGTTGCGCGTCACCAAAGCCGGATCGGCTTTCTTCATATTTCGACTATTGCAGAAGTACGGAAGAAATGCAACTTCCCCCTGCACCTAATTCCCGAGGAACGCTCCGCTTCCCCCGCGCATCTTACCTTCAGGCTCTTCGGCCCTGGAAACCGCGCCAATTTGCTTTTGACCGCGTTTGGGTCGCATGGGATACTTTTTGTTTTCGGGGCACCGATGAAACTTTACCGATTCACCCTTTCCGCACTCCTTGCCTCCGCCGGCGCGTTGGTCGCGCACGCGCAAACGCCGGCCATACCCGCCCATGGCATCGCTCCGGCGCAGGAAAATAGCTCAGTGCAAGCCGCCGCCGCTTCCTCCCGCGCCGACGCCTACTTCGACTACACCATGGGCCACATCTTCGAGCAGCAATACGAGAACACCAGCAAAGCCGAATACGCCTCCCTAGCCATCGATTTTTACAAGAGAGCCTACGCCCTTGACCCCAAGTCTCCGGTCATCGGCGAACGCCTGGCCGAAATGTACTGGAAAGCGCAGCGTACTCGTGACGCTGTCGCGGAAGCCCAGGAAATCCTTAAGCGCCATCCAAACGACGTCCCCACCCGCCGCCTTCTCGCCAGAATTTACCTTCGCAGCCTGGGTGATCTGAGCGCCGGTGTTGGCCAGTCCGAGGTCGCCGGCAAAGCCATTGAGCAGTACAAAGAAATCTACCGCCTGGACCCATCCGACACCGAATCGGCCCTATGGCTCACACGCCTCTACCGCCTCCGCAACGAGCACGACCAAGCCGAAGCCGTGCTTCGCGGCATCCTAAAGGATGACCCGGAGAACGAGCAAGCGGTAGAGCAACTCACCCAGCTCCTTCTCGACGAAGGCAAATCTGCCGAAGCCGTCGCGCTCCTCGAAGGCATGAACAGCCGAACGCCCTCCGCCGCCCTTCTCGACCTGCTCGGCGACGCCTACACGCAAACCAAAGATCTCCCCAAGGCCGAACAGGCTTACCGCAAAGCCGTCGACTTGGATCCCTCTGAGTTGAGCCACCTGCGCGGGCTCGGCCAAACTCTGATGACCGAGGAGAAATTCTCTGACGCGCTCACTGTCTATCAAAAGCTGGCCGACCTGATGCCCGACGATGCCGACAACTATCTGCGGATCGCGCGAATCTACCGCGAGCTGCACCAACTCGATCGCGCCGAAGAAAGCCTCCTCAAAGCTCGCCAATATGCTCCCGGCAGCCTCGAGGTCATGTACAACGAGGCCATGCTCTACCAAGCCCAGGGCCGCTACGATGACGCCATCACCGTCCTCTCCGACGCGATTAGTGGAGTAAAAGGCCAATCCGCGGTGCTCCCGTCGCGCCGCCGCTCTCTCGCGATTCTGTATCAAGAGCTTGGCCAGCTCTACAAAGAGCGCCAAAACTATCAGGCTGCCATTTTCACCTTCAACGAGTTGGGCCATCTCGGTGACGAAGAAGACCGGCGCGCTCGTCTCCTCGTCATGGACACCTATCGTTCGGCAAAGGATCTGCCGAAAGCATTGCAGGCCGGCAAGGAAGCGCTCGCCAAATACCCCAATGACCCCGGGATTCGCTCCAGTCAGGCGCTGCTTCTCGGTGAAAACGCGCAGACCGACGAAGCGGTGAAGATGCTTCGCGTGCAGCTAGCCAAATCCGAAGCCGACCGCGACACCTACCTGAACATCGCGCAGGTCTACGAGCGCGCCAGACGTTACAAGGAAGCCGAAGAAGCCGCGCACGCCGCCGAAGTCTTGCCCGGCCCTCCTCGCAACAATGAAATGGTTTGGTTCATTCTTGGCGCCATCTACGAGCGCCAGAAATTCTTCGACCGCGCCGAAGACCAATTCAAGAAAGCCCTCGCCGTAAATCCCAAGAACGCTTCCGTGCTCAACTACTACGGCTACATGCTCGGCGACCTGGGACAGCGTCTCGACGAAGCCGCCGATCTTGTACAGCGCGCCTTGAAAGAAGAACCCTACAACGGCGCCTATCTCGACAGCATGGGCTGGATCTATTACAAGCAGAACAAGCTCAGCGATGCCGAGGCCACCTTGCACCAAGCCGTCGAACGTGACGGTCACGATCCCACCATCCATTCTCACCTCGGTGACGTTTACGCCAAGCTCGGCCGCAACGAACTCGCCGCCGCCGAGTGGGAGAAATCCCTCTCCGAATGGCGTCATGCTCTGCCCGCCGACGTCGAAAACGACAAAATCGCTGAAGTCGAGAAAAAACTCGGCCAGACCAAACATCGCATAGCCCAAAAGTCTTCCGTGCAAGAAGCCAAACCGCAATAAGCCGCATGCGCGAAATCCGAATCCCAGCCTTCGCTAAAGTCAACCTCCGGCTGGACATTCTCGGTAAGCGCCCGGACAACTACCACGAGCTCCGCACCATCTTTCAAACCATTTCCCTGCACGATGAACTGAGGTTGCGCGCCTCCAAGGCACCCGGTATTTGTCTCACCATTCAGGGAAACGAATCGCTTTCGCTCGAGCCCGTCCGCAAGAATCTGGTCTATGCGGCGGTAGATGCATTGCGGCAGGAACTTGGTATTCGCTCCGGCGTCGAAATCGAACTCCGAAAGAAAATTCCCGCGGGCCGCGGCCTCGGCGGCGGTTCCAGCGATGCCGCCGTGGCCTTGCTCGGGTATCTGCGCCTCACGCGCCGCACAATTCCTGCCCCAAGATTGACGGAAATTGCCGCTTCTCTCGGTGCTGACGTCCCGTTCTTCCTCTTCGGTGGATGCGCCCTGGGCATCGGGCACGGCGACGAGATCTATCCTTTACCCGATATCCCCAAACTCGCCCTGTTGGTAGTTTCCCCGCGCGATATTCACGTGCCCACTCCCGATGCCTACCGCTGGCTCAAGGCCCCTGCATTGACAAAAAACCGCGCTACCTCTAAACTTTGGGAGTTCTGTGCTCTATGCTGGAGCGCGCAGGGAAGCGGCCTTTCCAATGACTTTGAAATGCCCGTTTTTCGGCGTCACCCTCGACTAGCTCAAATCAAGAGGGCTTTGCTTCAGCGCGGAGCTGCAGAAGCCTCGCTGGCGGGTAGCGGTTCGGCGGTGTTTGGAGTTTTCCCGAGCCCAGCGTTGGCGCGCCGAGCCGCTGTCGGGTTTCAGGACGAACACACCTTCGTTTGCGAAACAATTTCGCGCGACAGGTATCTTCGCAAGGTCCAAAGCGCGCCGTAAGCGTGCGCAAGCCCTCTGAACCGCAGCGTCTAAGCGTCACAGTTCATTAACGCAGTTGTAGGGGCGTGCTTTCTTACCCTGAGCATCGAAGGGAGCGCGTCTCAGCGGCTTTAGCCGCCAGGCCACTTTGGGGGGGGGTCGGAGCTTAGCTCCGACATTAAGGCAGGCTGTCGCCGGGCTTTAGCCCCTGAGGAAAGTCCTAGCCTTGATTGTTGGGTTCGTTTCTTGGCAGACCTGGAGCAATCGTTCTTGAACGACGACCGCTTTAAAATCTTCTCGGGAACAGCGAACCTCCCGCTCGCAGAAAGTATCTGCAAGCACTTGGAGGTCCCGCTCGGCAACGCCAAGCTGGGCCGCTTCAGCGACGGAGAGATTTATTTTCAGATTCTTGAAAACGTGCGCGGCGCCGATGTTTTCGTCGTCCAGCCGTGCTGCTACCCGGTGGACAACCACCTGCTCGAGCTATTGCTGATGATTGACGCATTCAAACGCGCGTCCGCCTGGCGCATCACCGCTGTGCTGCCTTACTACTGCTACGCCCGGCAGGACCGCAAAGACAAGCCTCGCGTCCCGATCTCCGCGAAGCTCGTCGCGGACCTTCTTGAAACCGCTGGCGCCAGCCGCGCGCTCACCCTCGATCTGCACGCGCCGCAGATTCAAGGCTATTTCGACGTTCCGGTGGACCATTTGTACGGTTCGCCTGTTCTCGTCGAGCATTTCCGGCATTTGAATTTGCCCAATTTGACCGTCGTTTCGCCGGACGCCGGCGGCGTGGAACGCGCGCGCTTCTTCGCCAAGCGCCTCGATGCCCCTCTGGCCATCGTTGACAAGCGCCGCGTCGACATCGATGTCAGCGAAGTCATGAACTTGATCGGCGACGTGCGCGGCCGCAGCACCTTGATTGTCGACGACATCATCGATACCGCGGGCACTTTGGTAAAAACCGCCGAGGCTCTGATTCGCGAAGGCGCCACGCAGGTATATGCCGCGTGTACCCACGCCGTGCTCTCCGGCCCGGCCATCGAGCGCATCAGCAAGTCACAGATCAAGGAAGTCGTGGCCACTGATTCCGTGCCGATGTCCGAAGCTGCAAAAAAAATGGGCAAGATCAAAATTTTGAGCGTAGCCGATCTGCTGGCCCGCGGCATCCGCTCAATTCACGAGGAAACATCAATCAGCGAGCTCTTTATTTAGATTTTCGCGTTGTCATCAACGTAAGCCGTCTTCCAGTAAGTTGACAATGATCTGTAGCGGCCGGCTTGAGCCGGCCACTCGGGAACACAAGAAGAGGTAGAA
>CATPAM010000135.1 GCA_955651735.1 Candidatus Acidiferrales bacterium
CGCCAATGCTTTGCGCAATCGTTTTTCCTTCCACAAAAGCACCGGCAGTATGCGTTTGCCCCGGCGAATCGCGCGGATCGCGGCGTGCGGATCAACTAAATGCGTCCTCGGAATTCTTACCCCGGACTCTTTCATCACCAGACCTATAGGCAATTCCATCTGATCCTGCGCCAGCATCATGCGCGCCATCAGATCCATGCCCGGAGTCACCACCGGGCCGAATCCGTAGCGCAATTGCGAGGTTCCGATGATGTAGAGATTCTTGTACTCCGCCAGCACGCAGCCGCCATACACCTGTGCCGTGCTGCCCTTGACCTTCACCAGGCCCGGCGGCAGAAACGGGAAACTCACGTGATAGCCCGTGGCGCAAACCACGGTGTCGAACTCTTCGCTCGTGTCATCCACGAAATGCACGGTCTGGCCTTCAAACCGCGCGATATCTTTCCGCGGCTGGATTCGCCCGTGCTTCATGTAATAGAGCAGCTCGCTGTTGATCGTCGGGTGTGCCTCGAAGATTTTGTGGTCCGGCTCGGGCAAACCGTAGTCCGAATATTTCCCGATCGCGATTCGCAGAATCACCCGCAAGAACAGTCGCTGCGCCCACACCGGAAACCACGGGTTGATCAATTCCGCCGAGGGAATCCCGAAAAGTGTCTTCGGCAGAAACCAGTAACCGCGCCGCAAACTAATGCGCGCCGTTTTTCCCACCCGCGCCGCTTCCGCCGCAATGTCGCAGGCGGAATTGCCTCCGCCGATCACCAGCACGCGCTTCCCCGCCAACTGCGCCGGCGTCCGGTAATCCTTGGAGTGCATGAACTGGCCTGCAAATTGTCCCGGATAATTCGGAAAACGCCGGTCCCAGTGATGCCCGTTGCAAACAATCAGTCCTTTGTAGATGCGCTTCTCGCCGTTGGCCAATTCCAATTCCCAACGCCCATCTGCAAGTGGTAAAGCCATCACCACCTTGGTGTTGAACTGAATGTGCGGCGTGAGCTGAAATTTTTTGGCGTAGTCCCGCAAATAATCGAGCATCTGCTGACGGCTCGGAAAATCCGGATAATCCGCCGGCATCGGATAGTCCGCGTATTCCGTCGTCTTGCGCGAAGAAATAATGTGCACGGTCTCATACACGCCGTGCAGCCAGTTCCCACCCAGCTCGCGATCCGCTTCCAGTTCTTCGTAAGGAATCTTATGCTCGAGCAAAGCCTTAGCCATGCCGAGCCCCACAGGCCCCGCCCCAATCAACGCCATCACATCTGGGCGATCCGACATTGCCATGCACCGACCGGGTGTAGCTCGCTACGCTCCTGCGGATTTGACCTTGGCGAGCAGCTCGACGAATCTTTGTTTGCGCTCGGCCTGGTCGTGGCCGCCTTCGGCTTCGGCGAGTTGCGTGATGTTCATGGAGCAGAACTTCGGGCCGCACATGGAGCAGAACTTGGCTTCCTTGTAGAAATCGTCGGGAAGATTTTCATCGTGCATGGCCTTCGCCGTGGCGGGATCGAGCGAAAGCTCGAACTGCTTGTTCCAGTCGAAGAGGAAGCGCGCGTAGGAAAGCGCATCGTCTCGGTCTCGGGCGCCCGGACGATGCCGCGCCACATCCGCCGCGTGGGCGGCAATTTTGTAAGCGATCACGCCTTGCTTCACGTCCTCCGGATTCGGCAGGCCCAGGTGCTCCTTCGGCGTCACGTAGCACAGCATAGAGGCGCCGTGCCAGCCAATCATGGCCGCGCCAATTGCGCTAGTGATGTGGTCGTATCCTGGAGCGATGTCGATCACCAGGGGGCCGAGCGTGTAGAACGGCGCTTCGTGGCACCATTCCATTTCTTTGTCGACCTGTTCCTTGATCTTGTCCATGGGAATGTGCCCGGGGCCCTCAATCATCACTTGCACATCGTGTTCCCAGGCCTTCTTGGTGAGCTCGCCTAACACTTTTAGTTCGGCGAATTGCGCTTCGTCGCTGGCATCGGCGATGCAACCCGGCCGCAAACCATCGCCCAGCGAAAAACTCACGTCGTGCTTCTTGAACACTTTGCAGATGTCCTCAAAGCGCTCATACAAGAAATTCTGCTTCTTGTGATGCTCCATCCAGTGCGCCATCAGCGAGCCGCCGCGGCTCACAATGCCGGTGATGCGCTTGCGCACAAACGGCACGTGCTCGCGCATAACGCCTGCGTGAATGGTCATGTAATCGACGCCCTGCTCGGCCTGCTCCTCGATAACTTCGAGCATCAACTCGAACGTGAGATCTTCGGGGCGGCGGACGCGAGAGATCGCTTCGTAAACTGGCACGGTGCCTACCGGCACGGGCGACGCCTCGATGATGGCTTTGCGGATGGTGGAAATATCGCCGCCGGTACTGAGGTCCATTACTGTGTCCGCGCCAAAATGCACGGCGTGGTGCAGCTTCTTCAGCTCTTCGTCAATATTGGAACTGGTCGCGGAGTTGCCGATGTTGGCGTTGATCTTGCATTTGGTGGCGATGCCAATGGCCATCGGCACCAGGTTGCGGTGATGAATGTTGGCGGGAATGATGCAGCGCCCGCGCGCCACTTCGCCGCGGATCAGCTCCGGCTCGAGGCGCTCGCGCTTGGCGATGTACTGCATCTCTTCGGTAAGGAGACCTTGCCGCGCGAGATGCATTTGCGACATGTTCCTGTTTCCGTTCGCGGTGGCTGCCGCCGCTTCTCTTTTTTCGATCCAGCTATCGCGCAAAGCCATGACCGTCCCCCGTAACTGGTGTTCCGCTGGCCGAGGTCCCAGCGGACACACGCTCCCTTACTTGAAGGTGGATTATGGCACCGCCATGAGCGCGCAGCAACTTGGCGCGGCTGGGGGAGATGTTGGTGAGAAGTGGGGCCGAGGGGGGACACTCCGCTGTTTTTCGGATGTGTGGCAGGGAAAGGACTTAGAGAATTACGGAGGTTCTTTGTGAGGCGCGGGCTGATTCGCGAAAACATGGCGGAGAATATCATTCCTAGAAATAGTTAGGTAATCGTTATAAATCGAACGGTCGAAACTGGCATTGAAGGCGGAATTACAGGGGTTGAACGGGAAGAGCCGAACACGCGAGGGAAGTTAAGGCGCCCGCCTGGTGAACATGAGTGGACGCACCCTTTCACAGTTTCCAAAGCGGCGCGGCTAATTCACAGAAATCTTAGTTGACCTATAGCGAAACGCAAGCGAAACTGCCGCCAAGTTAGGGAGTATGCTACAAGCGTCGTTACGACCTTGCCTGACCAAGGGATCGAAACCGGGATGCAACCTGAAACCGCAAGTTCTCTCACTGACACCCTGCGGCATTACTGGGGCTATGACGCATTTCGCCCCGGACAGGAAGCGGTGGTGCGGAGCATTGCAGCGGGGCGCGACGCTTGCGTGGTGATGCCCACCGGCGGCGGCAAATCGCTTTGTTACCAATTGCCGGCGGTGCTGGACGCCGGGCGCACAACGGTGGTCATTTCGCCGCTGATCGCCTTGATGCAGGACCAAGTGGCGCAGCTCGAGCAAATGGGGATTCCAGCGGCATTTGTGAACAGTTCCATGGCCGGAGCGGAACGGAATCAAATACTCAAACGCGCGACGGCGGGAGAATTCCGGCTGCTGTATTTTTCCCCGGAACGCGTGGCGCTGGGGGACACGCCGGAGTGGCTGAAGCGCATTCCGGTGTCGTTTTTTGCTATCGACGAAGCGCATTGCATCTCGGAGTGGGGCCACGAATTTCGTCCGGAGTACCGGCAACTGAGCCGCTTGCGTGAACTCTTCCCGGACCGGCCGATTGCGGCGTTCACCGCCAGCGCCACGCAGCGCGTGCGGCACGACATCATCGAGCAACTGCGGCTGCGCGACCCGCACAAGCACATCGCCAGCTTTCGGCGGCCGAACCTGCACTACATCGTGCACGAAAGCAATTCACGCACGCAGGAAGAGATGCTGCTGCGGGCGGTGCGGAGGATTAGCGAAGGCAATGTGATCGTATACGCGCCGACTATTGCACGGGTGGGAGAGACCGTAGATGTGCTTGAGGAAAATGGAATTGCAGCGATCGGCTACCACGGCCAGATGGAAGGCAAGGCGCGCCGCGAAAATCAGGAAAAATGGATGAGCGACGAAGTGCGCGTGCTGGTGGGCACGCTGGCATTCGGCCTGGGGATCAACAAGGCAGCCGTGCGCTCGGTGGTTCACCTGTCACTGCCAAAGAGCGTCGAGCAGTACTACCAGGAAGCAGGGCGGGCGGGGCGTGATGGCTTGCCCGCGGATTGCATTCTGCTGTGGCAGAAAAAAGACCGTGGACTGCACGCCTACTTTATAGGGCAGATTGGGGATCCCGTAGAGCGGGAACGATCATGGCAGCGTTACCACGAGGTGGAACGCTTTGTGCAATCGATGGACTGCCGGCAGCACCATGTGTGCAAGCACTTCGGCGAGCAACCAAAGTGGGAACGCTGCGGCACCTGCGACATCTGCGCGGGGACGCCGCATTGGCTGGAAGTGGAGGACACGCGGTATCGGGGGCGGCGCGCAAAGGCCAGCCACATGATGCGAGAGAGACGGGCTGCGGGAGAAAAGAGCACGGGCGGCGCTACTTTGTCCGTCCCGGATGCGCAACTGCGGGAGTATCTCCGCGAATGGCGGCGCAATACGGCAAGAGATTTGGGAGTAGCCGCTTTCGTCGTGTTGCATGACGCGGCGCTGGATGCGCTGTGCGCCGCTAAGCCGACGACATTGCAGGCGCTGCGCGCGGTCTCGGGCTTCGGGGACAAGAAGGTAGAGCGTTATGGCCAGGAGATCCTGGACGCGCTGCATCGGTTCCATAAGGGCCAACGGGCCCACAATGACTGGCACGCAACAGCGTCGCAGCCGCGCCAAGATACGCTCCAGCTTCTTGGAGAAGGACGCACATTCGAGGAAATAGCACAGATTCGTGGCCGCAAGGTCAGTAGCGTGGTGGACATGGTGGTCAAACTGATGGAAGACGGCGAGCTAAAGTTCGAGGCCAAATGGTTTAGCGCCGAGCGCTATGCGCAGATTGCTTCGGCCATTCAGCAATTTGGCAAAGAGCGGCTAAAGCCGGTAAAGGACGGGTTGCCGGAGGAGATCACGTACGGCGAGATTCGCTTGGTGGCTGCTCATCTTCGCATACAGCAGAATCAAAACTCGGGTACAGGCCGCAGTGAGTTTGCACCGCGGTGCAGCCCTTCGTAATAGAGGCGGCGAGGCCCGGCTCGGGCTTGAACCGGCACTTAGCCGTGGGCGGTGGCCGAGGCGGGGGATTTCAGGAGAATGTCGAGGTCATCGGGATGCATGGCGCAGAGGAGGGCGTCTTCGCGCTCGATGTGGCCTTGACGCACCAGATTTACAAGAGACTCCTCGAGGCTGAAGGAGCCTTTCTTCTTGGTCAGGGCGATTTCCTGATGAAGGTGCTGGAGCGCGTTGCGCCGGATATGGTGGCGGGCGCCGTAGCCGACCAGCAGCAGCTCGGCGGCGGGAATACGGCCGCCACCTTTTTTGGGCAGGAGAATTTGTGTGTACACAGCGGCGAGAGCCATGGCCAATTCCTGGCGGACGGAGTTCTGCCGCTCGAGGGGAAACGAATCGGCGATGCGCGAAACGGTGGAAGCGACGTCGGTAGTGTGCAGCGTGCTCAGAACGAGGTGGCCAGTTTCTGCGGCGGCCACGGCGATGCGCATGGTTTCGGTGTCGCGCATTTCCCCGACGACGATGACGTCCGGCGCCTGGCGCAACGCGGCGCGAAGCGCGGTTGGAAAATCGGGCGCGTCGGTGCCTATTTCGACCTGCTCAATGACGCTGCGCACGTGCTGATGCTCATACTCGATGGGATCTTCAATGATGACGATGTGACGGGCTTCACGGCGGTTGATGTTGTCGATCAGCGCGGCGAGCGTGGTGGATTTACCGGCACCCGCAGGGCCGCCGATGAGAACGAGGCCGCGGGGGAGATGCGCCAGCAATTCGACGGAAGACGGAAGGTTGAGGTCGCGAAGGGCTGGAACTCTGGCCGGCAGGACGCGGATCGCGGCGGCGGCGCGGCCTTGTTCGCGATGGAGATTGATGCGGAAGCGGCCGAGGCCTTGAATGCGGTAGGAGGAATCAGCGATGCGGTCCTCGCGATACAGGCGCTGAGCGTTACGGGTTAAAGCCGGAATCACGGCGGCTTCGATTTCCGACCCATCGAGAACGCTGGGTTCAATCTTGCGCACTTCGCCGTCGATGCGCATGCAAGGCGGAGCGCCTTGTACCAGGAGCAGGTCGCTGCCGCCGAGAGAGACCACGGTGGCAAGCCAGCGGCCCAAGGGCGAGGTGGGTGAGGAGGTTGCTTCCTGCGATTCGTAGGAGTCGTCGGGCTCAGTGGAAAAACGATCGGGTTCGGCGGATTGGTCCATGGCAGTATCCTTTTCCGACGATACCACAGAGCGCTCCGTGAGAGCACCGCGGCGGGAAGGAAGCCGAAGTTCTTGACGCTATGCGCGGCGCAGGGTAAGCAACGTGATTTCCGGGGGAACACCGAG
>CATPAM010000136.1 GCA_955651735.1 Candidatus Acidiferrales bacterium
GATTTGCTCTAAGCCGGCCAATCCGGCGCGTTTGCGAAAGCTGCGCTTCGCGTATACTCAAAACCCATGCAATCGATTCGCTTCGGCACGGACGGCTGGCGCGGCATCATCGCGGAAGATTTCACATTCGCCAACGCGCGCATTGTCGCGCACGCCATTGCGCGCTACGTGGTACGCGGCGAAGACGCACGCAAGGGCGTGCTCATCGGTTACGACCACCGCTTTGCATCAGATGCCATTGCCGCCGCGGTTGCCGATGTCTTCAGCGCCACCGGCACCCCCGTCTGGCTAACCGACAAACCCTGTCCCACACCGGCTATTTCGCTGCTGGTTCGGCAGCGCAAGGCAGCCGGCGGAATCGTCATCACTGCCAGCCACAATCCCTACCGCTGGAACGGCATCAAGTACAAAGCCAGCTACGGAAGCAGCGCGCTGCCTTCGATCGTGGCGCAAATTGAGAGCGAGCTCGGAATCGTTCTGCGCGATGACGTCCCGCCGCTTCCGCCACGGAGGGATTTAATTCGGCCGCTCGAGCCGCGCGCCCCCTACCTCGAAACCATCGAAAAATTGGTCGATTGGCAGCGCCTCCGCTCTGCGAAGTTCCGCTTCCTCTGCGATCCTATGCACGGCTCGGCGGCGGGCTTGCTTCGCGAGCTGTTCACACGCAACGGCGTCGCATGCGACGAAATTCGCGGGACGCGCGACCCGCGCTTCGCGGGCATTCATCCTGAGCCCATCGAGCCGCACATCGAAGCCGCCCGCCAGGCCGTCCGCGCCGGAAAATACGATGCGGCGTTCTGCGCCGACGGCGATGGCGACCGCATCGGCGCCATCGACCGCGACGGCGCGTTCATAAATCCGCACCAAATCCTTGCTCTGCTGGTTTGGCACCTTGCCGGCACGCGCCAGCTCCCTGGCGACGTTGCCAAAACTTTTTCGGTCACAAAGCTGATCGACAAACTCGCCACAAAATTCCATCGCAAGCTGTACGAAGTCCCCATCGGGTTCAAATACATTTGCGAGCTGATGCTCCAACAAAATATTTTGATTGGGGGCGAGGAAAGCGGCGGAATCGGCACCAGCCTCTATATTCCCGAGCGCGACGCTACCGTGGCCGCACTGCTGCTCGCGGAATTGATGGCCTGGCACGGCAAATCGCTCGGCGAGTTGGTGGGCGCGCTGCATGCGGAATTTGGCGAATATCATTACGGCCGCGTGGACCTCGATGTGAAGCCCGGCCAAAGGGAAAAAGCCGTCGCGTATTTCTCCGACGGCAAGCTGAAGAAACTGCTGGACTGGCCGATTACTCGCCGCGAAGACATGGATGGCATCAAACTCTATCTCGGCGAAATCGGATGGGTCATGGTCCGCGCTTCCGGCACAGAAAATCTTCTTCGGTTATATTCGGAGACTTCCAAGCCGGAAACGACGCGCCGCGTTCTCGCCGCTGTAACCGACCTTTTACAAAGCCTGTAGCCAATTCGAGGGTACGCAATGGAAACCATCAACCTGAAGGAAAAATTCAGCAGCTTCTCCGATTACTGGAATCAACGTGTAATCGGCGAGTTCAATGATTGCGCAGTGAAAGTCGTGAAAATCAAGGGCGAATTCATTTGGCATCACCACGATGTCGAAGACGAACTATTTCTTGTCGTCAAAGGCACGCTGCGCATGAAATTTCGCGACCACGAGGCCATTGTTCGCGAAGGCGAGTTCGTCATCGTCCCTAAGGGCGTCGAGCATTGTCCGGTTGCCGACGAAGAAGTTCACATCGTTCTAATCGAACCCAAATCCACCCTGAATACGGGTAATATCGTTAACGAAAGGACCGTCGCACAGCTCGAGCGCATTTGACTCGCCCAGCAATTCGCTCGCGTCGAAGACAAATCCCCATGGAACGCCGCTTCTACACCCTTGACGTGTTTACCACCACGCGCTTTGAAGGCAATCCGCTCGCCGTCATTACCGACGGCGATGGCCTCTCCAATGACGCCATGCTCGCCGTCGCGCGCGAGATGAATCTTTCTGAAACCGTCTTCGTTCAGAAGCCCACCGAAGATCAAGCATTGGCGCGCCTGCGCATTTTCACCACGCGTGAAGAGCTGAAGCTCGCCGGCCATCCGGTCATCGGTACTTGGTTCTTGCTGGCGGAGTTGGGCGTGGTGCCCGCGCAGGAAGGCGGCGTGCACGTTCTGCAGCAAACCGGCGCGGGAGTGCTTCCCGTCGAAATCCGTTTCAAGGATGGCCGTCCGCAGCGCGTCACCATGACGCAAAAGGACGCCGCGTTCCGTCCCGCAAAGCTCAACAAAAAAGCGCTCGCAACAGCCCTTGGTTTGTCGCCAAAAGACTTCGATCCCAAACTCGAGCCCGAATATGTCTCCACCGGCATTTTCAATCTGATGGTCCCGATGCGCAGCCGCGCCGCGCTAGGCAGGATCGTCATGAACATGGTCGAGTTGCGCAAGTTGCTTGGGAACAACGGCACCATGGCGTACTGCTTCGCATGTGGCGAAAACGGCAAAGCCTTCTCGCGCGGCATGCTTCCCTGGGAACTTTACGAGGATGCAGCGACTGGTTCCGCGGCCGGCGCGCTAGGCGCGTATCTAGTCAAGCATGGCCGGCTATCTCCCGCCCACACGCTCAACATCTTGCAAGGTGAAGAAATGGGTCGGCCCAGCCATATCGAAGTGGAAGTAACGCAAGGCGGCAAGAAGCTAGTGCCTCGCGTCAGCGGCGCGGCCGTAAAGGTTTTTGAAGGCACCATCCAGATCTAGGCCCGCGGGCCGCTACCGCTCCGCGAGCACGCTGGCCAGCGCCGAACTCAAATCGCGCTCGGCGAATCGATGCCCAAGCTGTTCCAGTCGTGCGGGCGCCACCCGCTGGCTCGCCAGCAGCAGCGCTTCCGCCATTTCGCCGAGCGCAAACTTCAGCGCAAATGCTGGAGTCGGGAAAATCGCCGGCCGGTGCATTGCGCGTCCCAGCGCTCGCGCAAAATCTGCATTGCGCACCGGCTGCGGAGCAACCACATTCACCGCGCCGCTGACCGCCCTGTTTTCGAGCACCTTGCGAATCACTATTACCGTGTCTTGCAACGTCATCCACGACATCCACTGCTGCCCCGAGCCTATTCTCCCGCCGACGCCAAATTTGAACGGCCGCATCATCTGTGGCAACGCCCCGCCGTGCTTCGCCAAAATAATCCCAAAGCGCAGGCGCGCCACGCGCATCCCCAGCGCCTCCGCTTTCACCGCTTCCGCCTCCCACTCCTGTGCCAGGCGCGCCAGAAAGTCGTCGCCCGCCTTGCTTTCCTCCGTCAACACCTCGTCGCCGCGATTGCCGTAATACCCAATCGCCGAGGCCGAGACCAGCGTCTTCGGCCCATCCTCGAGCTTTTCCAGCGCGCAGACCAGCTCGCGAGTGATGTGCACACGGCTCGAGCGCAATAATGCTTTCCGTTCTTTGCTCCAACTTTCACCCGCGATTGACGCGCCTGCCAAATTCACCGCCGCATCCGCGCCTTCAATTTTTTCGCGATCCGTGCCAAACGGCTCGCCTTCCAGGTCACATGTATTCGGATTCCATGCGACGTTTACGGTCCTTTCCCCATCGCTGTTCTGCCCAGACCTTCCGTTTTCCCTTGGGCGCTGCTCGCCGCCGCTCTTGCTGTCCTCTTTCTTCGCGCCGGCGCGCAACAGCCGGACCACGGTGTGCCCATCGCGCACCAGCGAACCCGTCAGCGCGGTGCCCACAAGCCCACTCGATCCGGTAATCACAACTTTCATGCGCTCTCCGTCAATTTCGGCCCAGCTATCCCACCTATCGCGTTTCCTGCAGCGCAGACTACAAATGACGCTACGCACTCCGCCCGGTGCGGTCAAGACGGGTAAGCCTGTACCCAAGGTATGACGGGGCGCTGGTACAGGCGCTTGCGCTAGCCGACCACCGCGCGGCGGGTTACAATTCCTCCGTGAGCAGCATAACGCCGTCCATCCAGGTAAAAGTTCTCTTCTTCGGCCGCCTCAAGGAAGTTGCCGGCGGAGCGGAGGAACTCGTCGAGCTCACTCCCGGTTCCCGCATCGAGGAGCTTTTCGCCACCTTCGTTGCACGCCGGCCGGAGCTCGCTCGCTATCGCGGCTCCCTGGTGGCCTCGCGCAATCAGGAGTTCGCCGCCTGGAGCACTCCGCTGC
>CATPAM010000137.1 GCA_955651735.1 Candidatus Acidiferrales bacterium
GGGTGGGTTCGTCGGCGAGGAGCACATTTCCGGCGGGGTCGGCGAAGCGGATTAGCAGGGGCGATTTCTGAATGATGACCGTGGTATTTCCGGCGGTCATCTTTAGTTCGTTTTTGGCGTCATCGATGTTGAGTGCCGGAGGCTGAGGCGCGGCGATCACGGCCCAGGAAGAATCCTTCGCGAAATTGCCCTGGGGCGCGACGCGCACGCGCACGATGGCGTCGTTGAATGCGGTGATGCGCACTTTGGCGCGGCCGGCGTTCAGCTCCACACCATCCTTGAGTTTTTCCACTCCCTGCACCGCGTCGAGATGTTGCCAGCCCTGCGCAAACGTGCAGATCGCGCAGAATGTGAACGCGAGCAAAGCTAAGGCGGAGCGTCTTGCGAGAACAAACATGAATTTTCTCCCTGTGTTAGTTCCGAGACGACGATACGTAACGGAAGGGACTCCACTTTATAGCAAAATGCGCGTTTCTTAGGCCGCCAACCATGATTCGAACAGCGCCGAAGCTTTGGCGCCTTCCATGCGGCGGCGCACCGCATTCAGCACGCGACAGCGCGCGGCGGCATGGCCATAGAAACCGAGCCAGTACGGAACGTGCACTTCGAGGGGCCGGAGCTCGATTTCCAATTGCAGATCGCGGACCTTGAAGAAGCCTTGCTGAAAAATGACGCGCAGAACCTTTTGGCGCAGCAAGGCCTCGGCGGAAGGGTGTTCGAGCGAAGGAGCGACGCGATTTCTTGTGTAAATGCTGACGAGATCGTGTGCAGCGGGGATGCGCGGAAATGTGAAGAGGTCCAGTGAGCCGTTCACTGCATCTATTGCGAAAAGGGTCGCGTGCGCTCGGCGACCCAAGTTGTACTGCACACGATAGAGCCAATACGGGACGTAGACGTCGGCGATTCGCCGCAACGGGCCGCTGCACATCCTCCAGTAAAGAGTAGAAGGCCCGACGCCGGAAAATGTGCGCAACGCCTCTTGCTGGGTGACATTCGGCTTCAGAGACTGGATGTAGGTTGTGCCCATGGAATTTGCGTCGCCGTCGACTTTCTAGCGGAAGTAAATCCACAAGCTAATGACGGTGGCCAGGAGCACGAGGCTGAAGATGACGTTGACGCGGCGCTCCGTTGGGGTTTCCTGCGCGGGCTTGCGCACCGGCGTGCCCACGGCAACGGCTTCCATTTTTTCGTCGACCGTGGCGAAGGTCAGACCGGCGAGGCGTTTGCGGTCGGGAGCGGGGGTCATCAGGCTGACGGTGATGAGGACCGCGGAGCAGACTACGAACATGAAGATGGCGTAATGCAGGAAATTCATGTCGATCAGCCAGCGGACCGCGGAGGACTGGAAATGGCTGCCGCCGGCTCGGTCGGCGAGCTCAAGAATGAAGCGCGTCGCGCCCAACACAAAACCGGTCAGGAGAGAACTGATGGCGCCCGCGCCGTTGAGCCGGGGCCAAAGGATTCCGAGAATGAAACAGGCGGAAATCGGCGGGCTGATATAGGCCTGAACGCTTTGCAGATAAATGTAGAGCTGGCTGCTGATGTATCCAATGAAAGGGACCCACAGCAGACCGAGCAGAACCATCATGCCGGTGGCGACGCGGCCGAAATTGACGAGCTGTTTCTCCGAGGCTTGCGGGCGTATCTTCTTATAGAAATCCAAGGTGACGAGGGTGGAAGCGGAATTGAACACCGAACTCATGGCGCCCATCACTGCCGCGAGCAGCGCGGCCATCACCAGGCCAACAAGACCGACCGGGAGGAGGTTGAGGACGAGGGTTGGATAGGCGAAGTCCGGTTTCTTGACCTGGTCGGGGAAAAGCGCGAAGGCGATGATGCCCGGCAGGACGAGCATGAAGACCGGCAGGATTTTCAGGAAGCCGGCGAAAATGGTTCCCGCCTTGGCGTGGCCCTCGTCGCGCGCGGAGAGCACGCGCTGCACGATGACCTGGTCCGTGCACCAATACCAGATGCCGAGAATGGGCGCGCCGAAAAAGATGCCGGTCCATGGAAAGTTCGGATCGGAGATCGGTTTGATCATGTGGAAGTAGTCGGGCGGGACCATGGTGCGGAGATGTTCGAGGCCGCCGACGCGTCCCAAGCCAATGACCGTGAGCGCAACCGCGCCGGTGATGAGGATCAGGGTCTGGACGGTGTCGGTATAAATGACCGCGGCCAGACCGCCGGCGACGGTGTAAATACCGGTGGCGATGACCAGAACCACGGCGGTCTTCCACAATGACCAGCCGGCGACGCGTTCAAGGACCACGCTGGCGGCGTAGAGCTGCACCGAGATTTTGGTGAAGATGTAGGCGATGATCGAAATCCCCGCCAGATACACGGCCGACTGTCGATTGAAGCGCCGCTCCAGAAATTCGGGCATGGTGAAAACGTTGCTGCGCAGGTAGAAGGGCACGAAAACCCAGCCGAGGATCAGCAGGATCAGGCAGGCCAGCCATTCAAAATGGCCCACCGCCAAGCCGGACGACGCGCCGGTGCCAGACAAGCCTATGAAGTGCTCGGTGGAGATATTGGATACGAACAAAGATGCGCCGATGAAGAACCAACCAATATCGCGGCCGGCAAGGAAATAATCTTCGGAGGTGCGTTCCTTGCGCGCGAAGTACATGCCGATGCCAAACACGATGGCGAAATAGACCCCGATGATGACGAGGTCTATCGTTGCCAGGTTGCGGTGAGCGACCGCAACCTCCGACGCATACAGCATCTAGGCCTCCCTTAAGCCCGCCACTAGCGCTTATCCTGCGCCAAGTCCCGGTGGCGGCGTTTACACAAGGCGCGCGAAGTCTATAACACTGAGGGTGCAGGCTCAATGGGCAGGGTAAATGCGGAGTGCGGCGCTTGAGGCCCAGCTCAGTCAATCCACGCGGAATATTCCTTACGGCTTCTGGGGTCTTCGAGGTTATGCCCGGGCGCGGCCAATTTGCAGCCGGCGACAATTCCATGTACAAAGATGACGGAGGAAAAATGACCAAGCTACTGGTTCCGGCAGTGCTTTGCCTGCTGTTCTGCGCCGCGGCGGTGATGGGCGGCGAGAAAAGCGTTTTCGACTACACCCTGAACACCATCGACGGGCAGCCCGCTCCGCTCTCCGCGTACAAAGGCAAAGTGGTGATGCTGGTGAACGTGGCCAGCCGCTGCGGCTTCACGCCGCAATACACGGCGCTCCAAGCGATTTATGAGAAGTACAAGGACCGCGGCTTTGTGATTATCGGGATCCCGGCTAACAATTTCGGCGCCCAGGAGCCGGGAACAAATCAGGAGATCAAGACCTTCTGCCAGTCGAAATACAGCGTAACCTTTCCCATGATGTCCAAGGTTTCCGTGAAGGGCGACGACAAAACGCCGCTCTATCAATACCTGACGGACAAGTCTGCGAATCCGAAGACCGGCGGTGACATTCAGTGGAACTTCACGAAGTTCCTGGTCGGGCCGGACGGTCAGATCATCACGCGCTTCGAGCCTGCGGTGACCCCCGACTCACCGGAAGTCACGGCGGCGATTGAGAAGGCGCTGGCTTCGGTCAAGCACTAAACCGCAGCGCGTCTCTGCGATTTCTGAACGTTTCGCATCCTTCGTGGCGCAGCCATGGTTGCTGCGCCACAATCATTTAGGCCATCATTTCCCCAATGCCGATTCTCTCGCTCCAGAACGTCACCAAGGACTATTTCACGGACGACCAGCCGGTCCGGGCGCTCAACAATTTGTCATTGGAGGTTTCGCGCGGGGAGTTCGCTGTGCTGGTGGGTCGCAGCGGGTGCGGCAAGTCGACATTGCTGAGCCTGGCGGGCGCCATGGACTTTCCGACTTCGGGCGCGGTGCTGGTGGATGGCGTGGAAACCACATCGTTAGGCGACGATGCGCTGGCCAAGGTTCGCCGGGAAAAGATCGGATTTATTTTTCAGTCTTTCCACCTGATTCACACGCTGACGGTATTTGAAAACGTCGAGCTGCCGCTGCTTCTAGCGGGCAAGAGGAACGCGCGAGAGATTGCGCGCCAGAGGCTATCGTGGGTGGAGTTGGACGCTCTTGGCCCGCGGTATCCACACCAGCTTTCGGGCGGGCAGATGCAGCGGGTGGCGATTGCGAGGGCGCTGGTGCAAGATCCAGCTATCCTGCTGGCGGATGAGCCGACCGGCAACCTGGACACAACCACCGGAAACCTGATTCTTGAACTTCTGCCGCGCCTCACGCGCCAGCAAAATACTGCGACGATCATGGCCACGCACAGTGTGGAAGCCGCGGCGCTCGCTGACGTTGTGGTGAGGCTGCGGGACGGGCAAATCACGGAAATGACGCGGCGCTAGAGATGTCACGACTGCTTCTTTTCTATCGCTTGATTGTTCGCCCGGTGTTTCGCGAGCCGGTGCGCACTTCGCTGACCCTGCTGGCGATCGCGCTGGGCGTTGCGGTGGTGCTGGCCATGGACTTGGCGGGCACGGCTGCAGCCGGCTCGTTCCGCTCATCCATGGAAACTCTGGCCGGTGAAAATGATCTGGAAATCGTGACCGCGGGCGGTGTGCCGGAAAGTGTGATGGGAACGCTGGACGCTCTGCCGTATGCACTGCGCATTACGCCGAGGATCGAGGATTATGCGATGGTCGCAGAGACCAAGCAAACGCTCCCGCTGGTGGGATTGGATCTTGTCGCAGAGGCCAACGAGGGTAGGGCTGCTTCCGGTTTTGCCGGCGCCGAGGACGCCTGGAAATATTTATCGGCGACGGACAGCGTCTGGGTTGGCGAGAGCTTGGGGCGGAAGAGCGGCGAGACCATCGCGCTGCTCATCAATGATCAAGTTGCGACCTACACCGTGCGGGGCGTTTTTCCGGATTCGAAGGGCAACGCAGCAGCGATTGTGATGGATATTTCCGCGGCGCAAGATGCCCTCAAACGTTTTGGCCGCGTCGATCGAATCTTGATCCGTGTGCCGCAGTCTCCAAATCTGGAGGAATGGCAGCGACGTCTTGGGCAAGCGCTGCCGCCAGGCGTGCAAGTGCGCGCGGCGGGCGCGGGAACGAACGAGAATCGCCACATGCTCGCCGCGTTTCGATGGAACCTGCAATTGCTGAGTTACATCGCGCTCATTGTGGGCGCGTTTTTGATTTACAACACAATCTCCGTTTCAGTGGTGCGGAGGCGCGCGGAGATTGGAATCGTGCGTGCGTTGGGCGCGAGTCGCGGCTTGGTTCTGGCGGCTTTTGTGGGAGAGGCCGCGTGCTTCGGGCTCCTCGGCGCGTTGATCGGCACGCCTTTGGGCCGGCTGATGGCTGGCGGAGCAGTTCAATTAATGGGCGCGACCGTGGAGGCGCTGTACGTCAGCAGCCGGCCGGGAGCAATCGAGTTGACCCCCGTTTCGGTTTTCCTCGCGGTGCTCGTGGGCCTAGGGGTGGCCGTGGCTTCGGCATATTCTCCAGCCCGTGAAGCTTCCCTCGTTCCGCCGGTCGAGGCCATGGCTCACGGACGGCGGGAGTAC
>CATPAM010000138.1 GCA_955651735.1 Candidatus Acidiferrales bacterium
CTGTCATTGCTCTCAATCGCCGTCGAAATCTTGCGCGTCACCGCCCTGTACACGCTCGGAAAGGCGATAAAGATCCCCGCCGCGATAATCGCTGCAAGCAATAGACCATAAACAATCACTGTCTTGTACGTGACGGCGTGCCACTGCACTTCCACTCGATGAATCTTCGGCGGAGTGGCGGGCTCCATCGGGCGAGGCGGTTCGGTTGGTGTCTGGGTAGGCACAGTTCAGGCGCACTCGTAACGCCATTTTCGCAATGTAGCACAGCGATTTGCGCCGCGCTTGAATCGCGCGCCCCCCCGTACTCAATCAGCAAATAGCGCTTGCGCCGCCGCTTGTCTCCTGGCAATCAGGGACGCAGGAAATAACCGTGCTTATCGAGGTTTGCCGCCACCGCCACATCGAAAAAGCCGATCATCATTTCGTCGTACGTTTGCTCTCCCCAGCGGACTGCCGCTGCCGGGTCCGGATTGTGCGGATTGTTGGCGGAGTTGTCGTACCAGGCGACGGCTTGCAACTCCGTGCCTGCTTTCAGCATACGCGGCTCCGCGAGCCGATAGCTCATCTGCCAATGAAAGTGATAGGTAACGCGCAATAGCGTTTCGACTCCCGCTCCCGATGCGCCACTAAGCGCCGCTCCGCGCGATTGCTCTCCCGTTCTTTTCACCAGGTTGTACTCAAACCGCTTCCCGCGCAGGTGCATGTGCGGGAAAAAACTCAGCAGCGTCGCGTCATTGGGCAGAGTGCCGCGCGCCTCCACACGAAAATTGTCGGCACCGGGCGGGATCACAAAATGATCGTTCGTGAGCTGCAGCGTGAGCACTCGTTGCGGCGGTGGCCGCTTCGAAAAGACCAGCCCCACTCTGCTTTGGTCCGCGACAGCTTTTCCATTGGTGGTGTAATGCATCTGGAAAACCAGATCCGACCCGGCCGGTACAAATTTCGCCATCGTCGCTGGCCACTCGTCCGGCGAACTTCCCGGTGCATACACCAGCAGAATGTCACTGTCCGTCCAGTGCGCTCCGCGGCGGTCCTCCGCATCCTTTAGAGTCGCCGCGGTAAACGCTTCGCCTACTGGCGCATGGCGCAGCCAGTTCGAATCCGGCGGCCGTATATACACCACAGCATGATGCACATTCGCCCGCGCCGACGGCAGCACCTCCGCCATTTGCACCCAGCGATCCTCGGCGAAATGTGTGGGCACAATTTCGTAGGTGTAATCCACATCCCCGCTCGCCGGCAGCGCCGCCGGTTGCGTCATCTTCACGACCATGTCTGGCTGAGGGACGCTCCAGCCTTCCGCCCAATCATGCGGCGTCGGAGCGTCCCGAGGATCACCTGCGGGCGCCTTAGCCGCGGCCCATGCCGCAAGCGTCAGAATCTCGCCGCCGCTCAGCGAAGGATCATTCGAAAAACGCCCAATTCCCGCCACCGCAAACCACGGCGGCATCGATTTGTCTTGCGTAGCAATGCGAATCGCTTCTGCGTATCGCCCCGCCTGCTCATAACTCTCAAACGACATCGGCGCAATCCCGCCCGTGCGATGACAAACCTCGCAATGCCCCCGCAAAATCGGCAGCACATCCCGGTAGTAAGTTGGAGCGCCCTTGTTCAATTGTGCCCGCCCGGCCAGGCAGGTCAACAAGACGCCGACAATCGTCGCGGTCAAACTTGTGCCAATCATTCGCACACTTGCCACCCGCTGTTCACCGGCGTACTTCTCACTAGCCCGCGCTCTCATTCGTAGCGCAGACAGTTGATGGGATCGAGATTCGCTGCAAGATTCGCTGGATAGTACCCGAAGAACAATCCCACACCGACGGAGATCACGAACCCTATCGTCACCCAAAGATACGATAGCGTCGCGGGAACCGAAGGCACAAACGTGCGCACCATCGTGGATATGCCTGCCCCAATCAGTATGCCGATCGTGCCTCCAACCAGCGTGAGCGCCACTGCTTCCAGCAGGAACTGCAGCCGGATGTCCGCGCGTCGCGCTCCGATGGCTTTTCGCACGCCGATCTCCTGTGTCCGTTCGGTTACGGAAATCAGCATGATGTTCATCACCCCGATGCCGCCCACCAGCAGACCAATCGAGCTAATCACGGTGGTAAGAATCACCAGCGCGCCGGTCAGTTGGTTCCACAAATTGCTGAGGAAATCCGGCGAGCTTATCTCGAAGTCATTCTCTTTGCCCGCCGGAATGCGCCGCAGCCGTCGCATGGCTTGAATCACCTCGCCCTGCGCGGTTTCCACGTTCACGTTTTCCGGCACGGTGAACAACATGATCAGTTCCTTTGCCTCCGGGTACTGCTTCTTGAAGCTGCTCAGCGGAATAATCACGAAAATGTCCACACCCGGGCCCAGGAACAGGCCCTGATCATGCTGGAAAACCCCAATGACTTCGTACACCGCGCTGTTAATGCGCACCGTCTTGCCGATGGCATCCGTATTCGGAAATAGCGATTCGCTGATGGCCGCGCCCAGCACTACCACCGGCCGCGCGTGCTCCTGGTCGAACGCACTGATGAAGCGGCCGCGTTCGATTGCGAACAACGGTATCGCCTCGATGTACTGCGGCTCCGCCCCGCGCACGATGGCCTTCTCCACGCTCCGATTGCTGCTGGTAATCAGGTTCGTGTCCCCGAAAAAAAATCCCCGAGTTCCCACCGTAGTCACGCTTTGCACGTCCGGTGCTGCTTGGCGGACGAAATCGGCGTAGTCGTATTGAAGATATCTGCGCGTGCGAATACTTTCCGGCCAGTGTGCAGGGTCTGTGCCCGGCGGAAATCGCGACAGGAAATAGGTTCGCGAACCCAGCGATTCCACTTTGTCTTGCACGAATTTGTTCAGCCCCTGAATGATCGCCGCCATGGAAATCACCGAAGACACCCCGATGACGATGCCCAGCACGGTAAGGGCCGAGCGCACCTTCGAGGAGCGCAGCGTGTCCATCGC